>NZ_QTVE01000010.1:0-119201 GCF_003460465.1 Ruminococcus sp. AF37-20
ACCATTTTATTATTTCATGTGTCTACTCTAAGGGGATTATATCATTAGTTGCCGTACTTAGCAGTGCTGATCTTGATACCAGGGCCCATTGTAGAAGCTACAACTACGCTCTTAAGGTACTGACCCTTAGCAGCGGCTGGCTTAGCCTTTACAACAGCGTTGATAAGTGTGTTGAAGTTCTGCTCGAGCTTCTCAACACCGAATGAAGCCTTACCGATAGGGCAGTGAATGATGTTTGTCTTATCAAGACGATACTCGATCTTACCAGCCTTAGCGTCTGTAACAGCCTTAGCTACGTCAGGAGTAACAGTTCCTGCCTTTGGGTTTGGCATAAGTCCTCTAGGTCCGAGGATCTTACCAAGACGTCCTACAACACCCATCATGTCAGGTGAAGCAACTACAACGTCGAAATCCATCCAGTTTTCCTTTGTGATCTTCTCAACGAGATCCATGCCGCCAACATAGTCAGCGCCTGCTGCCTTAGCAGCCTCATACTTGTCTTCCTTACAGAATACGCAAACTCTTACAGTCTTACCGGTTCCGTTTGGAAGTACAACAGCACCTCTTACCTGCTGATCAGCGTGTCTTGAGTCAACGCCCAGACGAATGTGAAGCTCGATAGTTTCATCGAACTTTGCCTTAGCACCCTTAGCTGCAAGTTCCAGAGCCTCAGGAGCGTCATATTGCTTAGCCTTGTCGATAGCCTTGAAGCTGTCAACATACTTCTTGCCATGTTTCATTAATATTTCCTCCTCATTAAGTGGTAATACCGACAGTGGATATCTAGTCGGTTAGCGGAAAATTCCTCCCACCATTGCCGTGCATGAATGCACAGTACGATTGATTAGTCCTCAACTACAACGCCCATTGAACGGCATGTACCAGCGATCATGCTCATAGCACTCTCGATGTTTGCTGCGTTCAGGTCAGGCATCTTCTGCTCAGCGATCTTCTGAAGCTGCTCTTTTGTGATAGTTGCGACCTTAGTCTTGTTAGGAACACCGGAACCTGACTCGATCTTGCAAGCCTTCTTGATGAGAACTGCTGCCGGAGGAGTCTTGGTGATGAATGTGAATGATCTGTCTGCGTAAACTGTGATAACAACAGGGATGATAAGACCGATATCGTTCTTAGTTCTCTCGTTAAAATCCTTTGTGAACGCCATGATGTTTACACCGTGCTGACCAAGAGCTGGACCAACCGGTGGTGCAGGAGTTGCCTTTCCTGCTGGAATCTGAAGCTTAATATAGCCTACTACCTTCTGTGCCATTTGTTCGCACCTCCATAATTAAGTGGTAAGGCGAGCGCCATACGCTCTCCCACGTTTCCGGAAGCCGTATATCCGAACCGTCATTGACGGCTTTGCTTCCATTTTCACGAATGTTTGCGGAGTTTTACCGCCTTTTTCCTTATTCCTCAGACTTTATCTGTGTCAGCGGCATAGTAACAGTTGTTTCTCTGCCCAACATAGATACTCTGACGTCTGCCGTCTGTGCTTCCATATCGAATTTCTCCACAACTCCTGTGAAGCCCTCGAATGAACCTGCTGTTACAACGACATTGTCGCCTTCCTTGAAGCCGACCTGAACGTTAGCGCTTCTCTGTGTGTCAACACCCAGTGCTGCAACCTCTTTATCGGTCAGCGGAACAGGCTTTGATGCAGGACCAACGAAGCCCGTAACGCCTCTGGTATTTCTAACGATATACCATGAATCGTCTGTAAGCACCATTTTTACAAGCACATAGCTTGGAAAAAGCTTTCTGTCGCCCTTGTCGATCTTATTGCCCTTTACTTCGGTAACTTCCTCCATTGGGATCATTACCTCAGGGATGAGATCCTGAAGGTTTCGGTTTTCAACAACCTTTTCAATATTGCTTTTTACCTTATTCTCATAACCTGAATAAGTGTGAACAACATACCACTTTGCTTCTTCTGACATGTTTCTTACCTCCATATTGATGTTGTCAAAACCGCTGTGACGGCTTAGCCGCCGATTTTAAGGATAGCCTTGATAGCTGCACCCAGACCTGAATCAACGCCGAAAAGGAACAGAGCCATAACGACCATTACCGTGAGAACAACTCCCGTATTCTTAGTCACCTGCTGTCTTGTAGGCCAAACGACCTTTTTCATTTCAGCTTTAAGCTCTCTGAAATATTTTCTTATTCCGCCCTTTTTCTTCTGATTCTTGCCGGTATCCTTTTTTGAAGACTTAGTAACATCTGTTTTTTTAGCCATTAGAAATAGCTCCTTTCAATATTACTTAGTCTCTTTGTGAAGAGTGTGTTTCTTACAGAACTTGCAATACTTGTTCATTTCAAGTCTGTCAGGGTCATTCTTCTTGTTCTTCTTAGTGTTGTAGTTTCTCTGCTTACACTCAGTACAAGCAAGTGTAATTTTTACTCTCATTTCGGCACCTCCTGACGAAATTTATACCCCGCAAGAACATTCAGGGTACGTCTGCCTCCCTCATACGTTTTCACGCAAGCTGTCACACAGCCCTGAGGTAACTTATGCTTTTTCACGCTCAAAAAAAGAGCGCAAAAAAATAGACCTCATAAAGAGGTACTACAATTATAACATCTGTGCTCTTCTTTGTCAATCATTTGTCAAAGAATTTTATTAATTTTTTGTAAATTTTATCGTTTGTCGAGTGAGGAGTGAGAAGTGAGGAGTGAGGAATTATGGTTTCGCCTGTCGGCGATGATTTTTTTAGGAGCGACCTTTAGTCGCCCACATGGTTTGTATAAATTCAAACCTTGCCGCTCCCAGAAACGGGCTGTCGAGGGCGCCAGCCCCTACAACTATTCGAGCAAGTCCTGCCACCGCAAAATCGCTCTGCTCGGTGCTGGGGCACAACTATGGTCAGCTATGCCCATTCCTCATTCCTAATTCCTCATTCCTCATTAAACCGGAAACTCCCCATTTTCAACGGTCGCATCAGCGATCTCTCTCATCTCGTCCCAGTCATGCGAGTAATGGTCATTCAAGCAAGCCACAGCAAAGAACCCTCCTGCTTTCGCTCCCTTTATGCCCTCGACTATATCCTCATAAACCACGCAAGCCTTTACTTCAAGCCCCAGTTTCTCAGCCGCCAGCTCATAAACATCAGGAAAGCCCTTTCCCCTCTCCACCTGCTCTGTAGACACGAAGCAATCAAATTGATCCAAAATGCCGTTTCTCTTTAGCACAGGCTTATAAAGCTCCTCAGTTGAAGCGGTCGCCAATGCTATCTTCCTGCCCTGTTCCTTAAGCTTTCGCACATACTCCCCTGCGTTTCCGCAAAGCTCGATAACGTTCGTATACTCATACACCGCCATATCGAACCATTCTTTCATTATATCCTGAATGTTCTCACCCAGAGAAAATCTATCGTTTGTATAAACAGCCGCCTGCTCGAAATTCATTGCAGACACCTGCTTGAAATAGTCCTCAGGCACTTTTATCCCACGCTTGCCGAGAAATTCCTCGTCTATCTTTGACCAAACGTGATTTGATCTTGTCAGAGTGCCGTCTAAGTCGAAAATGTGTCCCTTAAAATCTTTTATGTCCATTGTAATGTCCTTTCAGAAGTATTCATCAGAGAGCCTGAAGCCCTCGCCTATTATCTCGCTCACGTCACCCACAAGCACGAAAGCCTTTTCGTCAGTTTCTGCCGCTATTCTGCGAACGTCCGTTATCCTGCGTTTTCTCACTGCGCAAAGTATAAGATCTCTGTCCTCGCCCGTGTATCCCGTTCGGGCTTTTATGACCGTACACCCCAAGTTGCCCTCATTAAGAAGCCTATGGAGTATCTTATCTGCGGCAGGGCTTATTATCAGCGCAAGCTTTCCTCTGTCGCCGCCGTAGAGTATCATATCCAGTGTTTTTGAGAACACCCACAGTGTAAAGAACGAATACAGTGCGTTGTCGATACTGCCGAAAACAAAACCGCTAAGCACACATATCACACCGTCTGCAAGCATAAAGATCTGCCCTGCCGCCATATAGGGCTTTTTCCTTTTGATAAGCTTTGCGGCGATATCAGTTCCGCCTGTTGTTCCCCCTGAGCGAAAAACTATCCCACAGCCTGTGCCCAACAGAATACCGCCTGCTATTGCGCTGAGAAAAATATCATTTGTGAGCGGTGTAAAAAGCGTACACATATCCGCAGTCAGACCCGAAACTGCAATAGCTACAACAGTTCCAAAAAGGAAACGCCAGCCGAACACATAAAGGCTAACCGCCAACAAAGGAAGATTTATCGCCATTGTAAGCGAGCCGACACCAAGAGGCAGAAATCTTGACAACATGACAGCAAGCCCCGAAGCACCTCCGGGGGCAATTTCGTTAGGGCTTAAAACCAGTCCCACGCTTATGCCATATATGACCGCACCGAGAAGCAAGAGAGGATAGTCCACTCTGCCCTTTGCAGATCTTTTTGCCGAAAACAATTTATTCAGAAGTATCATAAAAGCCCTCCAAGCTATGCAAAAGCAAAGATAGGCTTATTTTTCCCCTGATACCTCGTAAAATACATTTTTTACAAAAGAGGCGCAATGGTTCTGAGAATGACCGACATGAACCTTGACCAGAAGCTGCGGTTATTTATATCGTCATGTGTTATTCTATGACAGCGGTTTTCAAACATATCGTCAAAGT
This sequence comes from Ruminococcus sp. AF37-20, assembly GCF_003460465.1. Lineage (NCBI taxonomy): Bacteria > Bacillati > Bacillota > Clostridia > Eubacteriales > Oscillospiraceae > Ruminococcus > Ruminococcus sp. AF37-20. Next base: position 4,643 of record NZ_QTVE01000010.1, read on the forward strand.
CCGCTTTTATATCCTTTATACAACTTGTTTTGTACATATAAGTTGCACACTCAAAATGGAGATACAAGCTTCTGTAGTCGAGATTTATCGTACCCACCACGGCTGACTTATCGTCCGAGAGGAACATTTTGGCGTGGTTAAAGCCGCCTTTATACTCATAGACTTTTACGCCCAGCGTTTCAAGATCTCTGTAGAAAGACCTTGTTATAACGCTCACATACCATTTATCAGGTATCTCAGGAGTGATTATCCTAACATCAACACCGCTTTTTGCCGCATAGCCCAGGACGGTGAGCATTTCGTTGTCAGGCACAAGATACGGGGTAGAGATATAGATATAATCCTTGGCATTGTTTATCATATCCATATAGACAAGCTCGCCCACATTCTCGTCATCGAGAGGGGAGTCGCCGTAGGGGATAACATAGCCGTTGTTCACAACGTTTTTTACAGTGGGGCGGTACATATTATACTCAGTTTTATCACCTGAGATGACCTCCCACATTTGCAGAAACATCATGGTAAAATTCCAAACGCCGTCGCCCTTTAGCATAACGGCGGTATCTTTCCAATGACCGAAACGCTCCTTGCGGTTTATATACTCGTCGGCGATATTAACGCCCCCGTTGAAAGCCACGTTGCCGTCTATAACGAGAATTTTTCTATGGTCACGGTTATTCTGTATAGTAGAAAGCATAGGGCGGAAAGGATTGAAAACAAGGCATTTTACCCCTTGGTCGGTAAGCTTTTTCTTATATCTGAAAGGCAAAGTAAACTGAGAGCCCATTCCGTCATAAAGAAGTCTTACCTCCACGCCTGCCTTAGCTTTTTCAAGAAGTATCTTAACTATCTCACGCCACATTTCGCCGTCGTCGATAATAAAATACTCCATAAAGATAAACTCCTGAGCTTTCTGAAGCTCCTCAAGCATAGCCTTATACTTATCTTCGCCAAGCGGAAAATAAGTGACCTCCGTATTACCGCAGACAGGATAGCCCCCCGACTTATCCACATAGTTTGCAAGCTTATAAAAGTCAGGCTCACTTTCATGGAGATAGCTCATTATCTGTTTATTTGTTTTAAGAAAAGGTCTTGTATTGGCGGATTTCTTAGCATAAAGGTTTCTGACCTTTCTTGTGGAAAACTGATTTTTGAGTAATATATAAAGCACCACCGTAAAGATAGGCACGATAACAAGGGGTACTATCCACGCCAATTTATAGGCAGGGTTCTCGCTGCTGTTAAGGATATAGATAGCAAGCACGATAGCCACAGTAGAAAAAACGATATGCAGGTAGGCATAATGCACAGCGAAGCTTTGGAAGATTATAAAAATGAAAATAAGCTGCAATGCAAGAAGCAGGATAATAGTGGTTTTCTGTGAAAATATCATATTTATGAGTTTTTTCGGTTTTTTCTTTTGTATTTTTTCGCTTATCTTTTCCGCCACATTATCCGCCTGCCTTTCTAAAAATAGTGATACACAACTGATTATAACATTTATTTTTGATTTTTGCAATACGCAAAAATGCAGTTAATCTGCCCTGATTTCACGAATTTCTGTGACAATGACACAACTTTTGTTATCTTATTGTTGACAACAATTTGCGAAACAACTCACGAACAATGTAGGGGCGAACAGTGTTCGCCCGTTTAGTTCACCCACATGGTTTATGGAAACTCAAACCTCGCAACTCCCCGAAGCGGGACGTCGAGGGCGCCGTCCCCTACAATTCTAAACATAACGCCACATAGATACACGCAAAAAAAACAGGCAGACGGCTTTCCGGAGCAAGCCGTTCCCACAGCCGCTCAGGAAAAACATCTGCCTTATTATTTTCGCTAAAATTTCAAACAGCTATTCGGTATAGCCAAAGGCAAGAACTTCTCCATGCTTGTCCTCGTCGCCTGCCGCCATTGATATTTCAACGGTATAGTTAGTTGCTTCAGGCATCATGGCGATATTCTGTATCTGAGCATTTCCCCAGCCTGACGGACTTATGGTATCGTAATCGCTTTCGTCATACACCTCTCCGTCTGCTGTTACCTTAACATGAAGCTTGCCGAACTCGCCCTGCTTCACCTCTTTGTATATCATGTACAAGAATTTTTTGTCCTTGAACTCGAATACGATAGGGCTGTTATCTCCGGTGTTGTCGTAAGTCCAGCCATTTGTGAAGCTTGCAATAGTAGAGCCTTCCTTCCAACTTCCAAGGCTTGTTGGCGTAAGGCTGTCGCCCTCATACATATGAGCGTCCACCTCTCGCGGCGAGAAAACAGTGTCTGTCGGCATAACATAATCGCCCTCTGGCGCAACGTCCATAACAGTGTCAAAATAGTAATCCACCATTGAAGCCACAAGCTTGTGACCCTCAGTGTTAGGGTGCGACTGGTCGTCAGAGAAATCTTTCCAAGTCATTCTGTTATTTGCGAAAAGATATCTTAGTGCGTCACAGTATGATATCATCGGCAGGTGATAAAACTCACCTATCTGCTTCATATAATCCTGAGCAGAATGGTCGTTTTCTGTCACTGAGAACAGCAGAACAGGAGTGATATTCTTCTGCAAAAGCGTTCTGACTATTGACTCGTAAGCGTTCTGATAGTCAGTCTCTGTGCCGTCATTTACTGCAAATTCGATAAAGCATATGTCAGGCTCATAAGCCAACACATCTCTATCGAGTCTGAGTATTCCAAGCTTAGACGGCGTACCGCTAAGACCTGCGTTCACATACTGGACGTTATCACCCGTACCGAATTTCTGTGCAAAATAATCATAAGTGAGCTTAGCATAACAGCCCTCTGCACCGGCAGAAATACCCTCAGTGATAGAGCCGCCAAGATACGCCACAGTGACCTTTTCCCCTGACTGTGCTTTCTTTATAACATTCTGCATCATAGAAGTGTTGCCGTATGACACCATAGCCTTGTCATACATAGCCTGCGTCCACTCCTCGTCAGTTTCAGGCATTTTTTCGACCTGCGAGCTTGAAGACTCCGCTTTGCTTTCAGCCTTTGAGCTGTCCGCATTATTTCCGCAGCCTGCAAAAGCCGCTCCGCACATAGCAGCACTCACAAGCACTGCCAACAATTTTTTTGTATCCATTATTTGTACCTTTCTAATCTATGATAACGAAATCGGTTTCACACCGCATATAACACAAAAAGTACGGACAAAGCCGTACTTTTTGGTTATATCAATATGATAAAAATTCTTATTAGTTAAGAACTGCCTTCTCAGTTTCCTTATCGAAGATATGGATTCTGTTAGGATCGATAGCGACCTTAAGCTCATCCTGTGGACGAACGTCAGAACGAGGTGAAACTCTAGCTGTGAGCTGGATACCCTCGCAGTTGAGGTACAGATATGTTTCAGCACCCATCATTTCAGTTACTTCAACAGTTGTGTTGATAACGCCTGTTGTAGCCTGAGCAAGGAATGCAGGCTCGTCATGGATACACTCCGGACGAACACCGAGAACAACTTCCTGATCAACCAGTGGCTCGAGAACTTCAGGGTCTACCTTAGACTCCGGAACTGCTACCTGATACTTAACGCCTCTTGTTGTCTTTGTATCCTCAGAACCGAACTCAACAACATACTTGCCGTCTACCTTGAGAAGCTTAGCGTCGATAAAGTTCATCTGTGGTGAACCAATGAATCCTGCAACGAACTGGTTTACCGGATCGTTGTAAAGATTTGTTGGTGTGTCGATCTGCTGAATGTAACCGTCCTTCATAACTACGATACGGTCACCCATTGTCATAGCCTCTGTCTGGTCATGAGTTACATAGATGAATGTAGTACCGAGCTTCTTATGGAGCTTAGAGATCTCAGTTCTCATCTGTGCTCTCAGTTTAGCATCGAGGTTTGAAAGAGGCTCGTCAAGAAGGAATACCTGTGGCTCACGAACGATAGCTCTACCGAGGGCTACACGCTGTCTCTGACCACCGGAGAGAGCCTTTGGCTTTCTGTCAAGAAGGTGAGCGATGTCAAGTATTCTTGCTGCTTCCTCTACCTTTCTTGCGATCTCGTCCTTTGGTACCTTTCTGAGCTTCAGACCGAATGCCATGTTCTCAAATACTGTCATGTGAGGATACAGAGCGTAGTTCTGGAATACCATTGCGATATCTCTATCCTTAGGAGCGATGTCGTTTACAAGTCTGTCGCCGATGTAAAGCTCACCTTCACTGATCTCTTCAAGACCTGCGATCATTCTAAGTGTTGTAGACTTACCACAACCAGAAGGACCTACGAGGATGATAAACTCCTTATCCTTGATCTCGATGTTGAAGTCTGAAACAGCGATAACGCCGCCTGCGTACTTCTTATAAATTTCCCTTAATGATACACTTGCCATTAAAAAAGGACCTCCCTATTTGAATTTTACTAATATCCTAATTAGCTATGCTATTATCATAACAAATTTTTAACATACCCGCAAGAGTTTTTTTTACTAAACTTTATTATATCTCATTATGAATATTGACGAAAATTCACATAGAATAGGTAATTACTTACATTTAAACGATTTCGCTGTCAATAATCTTTCAACATCTTTGTGCATTATCTCCAAACAGCTTCCAAGGGGCAGATCCGGATCTAAAGGCAGTTCTCCGATCTTTATCCGCTTAAGAAAAACAACTTTATTTCCCAGCTTTTCAAACATTCTCTTGACCTGATGATACTTACCCTCATGAAGCACAACCGTACATTCATCGGGACAGTTCACACTTGCGGAAAATTCCGCAGGCAGACATTTCTCTCCGCCATCGATAGTCATGCCCTCAGCGAACGCCAGAGCATAATTTTCCTGCCAAGGGTCACGAAGTCTAACGAAATAGGTTTTCGGAACATGGGTCTTAGGGGACAACATTCTGTGGGCGAGAGCTCCGTCATCAGTGAGAAGCACAAAGCCCTCAGTATCCTTATCGAGCCTGCCCGCAGGGAAAAGTCCCTCCCTGAACATCTCAGGAGGTACTAGCTCAAGGACAGTTTTCGACTCTCCGTCACGAGTGGAGCAAACCACACCCTGCGGCTTGTTCATCATTATATAGACAAACTTTTTATAGCATATCTCCACGCCCTTTACAGCAACAATATCGTTTTCGCTGACCTTAGTATCAGCCGCCTTGGCGACCTTTCCGTTTACAGTCACCTGACCTTTTCTGCAAAGCTCTCTCACCATGCTTCGGGAAATATCATTACGCTGTGAAGAAATAAATTTATCAAGTCTCATAGCAAAAGCCTTTCTGACAATTTTCTTATAAAGATTATAGCATACGATACCGCCAAAAGTCAAATATGTGCAGAAGTTTTAGCAATAAAACGCCCGCAGATATGCTCCACAGGCGTTTTATTACTATTTGTATCGGTTTTTTGACCTATGAAGCATTAGTTTCCCCTTGTTCATAATGCCGACGTTCCACGCTCAGACGCCTACTTTTTCCTCAGCCCCTGCATAAATCCGTCCAGTTCCGCTGAGCATACATCGCCTCCCACAAGCTGTCCCTCACAGACGATAAGATTAGCCCTGACCTCCTGCTTCTTATTCCCATAATTTTTTACAGCATATGTATACACCTCAGCGGTTTTCCCTTTATAGTCCTCCAAGTCAAAGCCCTGCTGCTTCTGAAGCTTATTATACTTCTCATACACCTCATTGAATTCTTTCGGTATGGTCACCGCCTTGCATTCATCGTATTCGTCAGACACCTCCCAGCCCATTTCTTTCAAAAACGCCTGTCTTTGCGCTTCGCTTTTCATCTCGTACACCGCAGGCGACGATATCCTCACCACTGTCACTATTATCACCGCCAACAGCGCCAACGCCGCCAGAACCGCCCCGATCACCGCAAATGTTGGCTTTTTTACTTTTATTGTCTTGATAAACATACCCTTTTCCTCGCTTTCTGTTTTCAAAGTTTGTACATTTATATGTATTGTCCCAAAAATTATAACTACCTGTCCGATTTTTTATTTTGTTATATAATTTTCAAAAATAATTTTTATAGCATTAATAATCTTATTGTATAATAAATTTATCGGTTTGCTATGATTTATTATTACAAACTCTGTAGCACTGATATGGCATTGTGCAAAATTGACAAAAATAAAAGTGAAAATTAATGTGAATTAACGATTTTGTATTTTTTTGTACAAATGTCTTTGACAATTTCAAAATATGTGGTACAATATTATTAGGTAACGCTATGCTTCTCCGCATTGCCTGCGGAGGGTACTGAAACGTTTTCTTAAATCTGTCTTTTCACGGCTGTGAAGGGGCAAGTTATTATTGCTGATGCGTTCTGCGGTCAGCCGCAGGATTGATATATGAAAGGAGCAATGAGTTTTATGTCAAAAATTATTGCAGTTACTTCCGGTAAAGGCGGAACAGGCAAATCTTCTATAAGCGCCTGTCTCGGTTATGCCCTTGCCAAGCAGGGAAACCGTACACTTATAATTGAGCTTGACTTTGGTCTGAGATGTATGGATATCATGCTTGGTATGCAGGGTAATATTACATACGATCTAGGTGACGTTCTTGAGGGTACTTGCGACGTATACAAGGCAACAACAACTGTTAAGCTTGCTTCAAACCTGAGCGTTCTCTGCGCTCCGTCCGACCCGTTCGTTCAGCTCAAGGCTGAGGATATCGAAAAGATCACACAGGAAATGAGAAAGTATTTTGAATACATAATCATTGACACCTCTGCAGGTATCAACGGTTCTGTATTTGATATAGTTACTAATTCCGACCTTATTCTTATAGTTACAACTCCTGACCCTGTATGCGTAAGAGATGCGAGAATGATGTCAGACGAGTTCTATAAGAGAGGAAATCAGAAGCAAAGACTTGTTATCAACAAGGCAAACAAGAGAATATTCGAGTTTGACGAAATGGACGACCTTGACGCTATCATCGACACAGTCGGCGTTCAGCTTCTGGGTGTTATCCCTGAGGACAGCGCTATCCCTCTTGCAACAGGAAAAGGTGCGCCGCTTTCATCAAGCTCTATGGGCTTCCTTGCATTCTCTGCTATTTCAAGAAGAATAAAGGGCGAGCATATACCCCTCTCCATCAAGGTCTGAGTATATTATCAGCCGTGTGCGTGAGGATATCTGCGCATAGTGCGGCTGTTTTATATCACGAAACTTATTTATCCATTAATATACTAATATATAAACGGGGGGTTTCCATTGAATATTGCACTTATTGCTCATGACACAAAAAAGGAACTCATGGTACAGTTCTGTATCGCCTATTGCGGTGTACTCAGCAAGCACAATCTTTGTGCCACAGGTACTACGGGAAAAATGGTAGCCGAAGCAACAGGCCTTAACGTTCAGCGTTATCTCAGTGGCTCACAGGGCGGCGACCAGCAGATCGCAGCGAGAATATCCTGCAACGAGATAGACCTGCTTCTGTTTTTCAGAGATCCTATCTCAGTGAAGCCACACGAACCTAATGATATGAATCTCCTCAGACTTTGCGATGTACACAACATTCCGGTAGCCACAAACATTGCCACTGCCGAAGCGCTTATCCACGCACTTGAGCGAGGCGATCTTGACTGGAGAGATATCGTTAATCCTACAAAGATATAATTGAAATTTCATATACAAAAGCGATGAAAGGGAGAGTATTCCGCTCTTATGTTTCAGCGAGAGCCGTTGGTGAGAGGGTTCACACAAAGGGCAGGAAGAAGGACACCTTGGAGCTTCCGTTTGTTCAAGAACGGACGTATAGCTGCGTTAAAGCGTTAGAGTGATCCGGCGCGAAAGTGTTCGGATAATTAGGGTGGTATCACGGTAAAAGTCGTCCCTTACTAGGGGACGGCTTTATTTTTTTGTCCACCACCCATAGGGGAGCGGCTCAATTTCTGCAAAACAAGAATGCGACGTCCCGCTTTTTCGCTCCTCACTCACTCTCGAACACCTTATCTCAGCACAACAAAAAGCAAAGGCGGTATAACAATGAAAGCCAGCCAGCTAACAAAAGAAAACATCACCCCCGAAATAGTAGACAAGCTTCTTTTCGAGGGTCTTGACTATAAAGGCGAAACTGCCGACGTTATAATAGTTCTGGGAAGCCGCAAAGCCTGCGACTACCGTGTTCCGCTGGCAGCAAAGCTTTTTCAGGAGAGAAAAGCCCCACATCTCATATTCTGCGGAGGAAAGGTGCAAAAGACTTCCCTTGGTGACATGGCAGAATATAAAGCCATGCTCATCGCCGCCGAAAAATGCGGCATACCGACCTCCGCCATACTTGCGGAAACCAAATCCCTTGACACAGTGGACAATCTACGAAACTCAGCCGAGATTGTAAAAAAGCATTTCCCAAACTGCAAAAGCATCATAATCGTCACCACCGCCTATCATATGCGGCGTGCCGCCATGCTTGCACAGCACTTTTTCACACAGAAAATTATCCCCTGCCCTGCCAGCCGTGGCAGCACACAGCGAAATAATTGGTCAATGACCGAAAAAGGCAGCAAAACAGCACTTGACGAATGTCTTAAATTCGGTTATTATATAAAAAAAGGTTTTATTGACGATTTTGAAATTTGAAACGTTGTAATTAAAGCACCAAGGCTCTTTAATGTAGCGGTGAACAGTGTTCGCCATTTCTTACAACGTCCCGATATCACAGCTATTTAAACGATATCGGTATTCAAAAGTTCAAGACAAAATACAGAAAGGATCGTTATTATATGGCATTGATAGTTAAAAAGCCAAAAGGCACAGAGGACATCGTTCCCTCAAAGGTCTATAAGTGGCACACTGTAGAAAAGATAGTTTCCGAAGCTGCCGAAATATACGGCTTCAAAGAAATAAGAGTACCAACTTTTGAGGAAACAGGTCTGTTCGTGCGTTCTGTTGGCGAAACAACAGACGTTGTTCAGAAAGAGATGTATTCAGTTTCCGCAGCAGGCGACTCAAAGTTCACACTCCGTCCGGAGGGAACATCCGGCACAATGAGAGCTGTCCTTGAAAACGGCATTATGAACGAGGGTCTGCCGCAGAAGGTCTATTATATCCTCTCATTTTTCAGACACGAGAACACACAAAAGGGCAGACTCAGAGAGTTCCACCAGTTCGGCTGTGAAATGGTCGGCTCTGAAAGCCCAAGAGCAGACGCAGAGGTAATTTCTCTTGCAAAAAGCGTTCTTGACAGAGCAGGACTCAGAAACATCAAGCTCAACATCAACTCTATAGGCTGTCCAACCTGCCGTGCAGAGTATCGCAAGGCTCTGAAAGAGTATTTTGCCGCAAGAAAAGACCAGCTTTGCGAGACCTGTCGGGACAGACTTGACAAAAATCCAATGAGAATACTTGATTGTAAAGACAAACACTGTCAGGAGCTTGGCAAGAACGCCCCTGTTATCCTCGATTATCTCTGTGATGATTGCAAAGAACACTTTGAGAAGCTTCAGGAGTACCTCTCCGTAATGGGCATCGACTTTGACATCAACCCTAAGATAGTAAGAGGTCTTGACTATTATACAAGAACAGTTTTCGAGTTCATCACCGATGAGATAGGCGCACAGGGCACAGTCTGCGGCGGCGGACGTTATGACGGACTTATCCAGCAGCTTGGCGGCAAGCCTACCCCTGCCCTCGGCTTCGGTCTGGGACTTGAAAGACTTCTCATGGTAATGGACGCTCAGGGCTGCGACTATATGGAGCCAAAGACCTGCGACCTTTATATCGTACCAATGGGCGAGGACGCCCTTAAAAAGGCAATGGGCATAGCCTCCGAGCTTAGAGAAGAGGGCTGTTTCGTAGAATATGACCTTATAGGCAAAGGACTTAACGCTCAGATGAAGTATGCAAACAAAATAGGTGCAAAGTTCGTTATGGTGCTTGGCGACAACGAGATAGAATCAGGCGTTGCAAAGCTCAAAAACATGGCAACAGGCGAGCAGACAGATATCAGGCTTGACAACACCATTGCCGAGAACTTTTCAAACGCCCTCATGGCAGATATGTTCAAGGATATCGACGCCGATATAGAAAAATTTATCGGAAAGGAGAACTAAGCAATGAGATGTGAACAGTGCGAGAAAATACCTCTGACAGAAATACACACTCCGCAGGAATATATGCTCTGCATAGGTTCTCTTGCAAGAATGCTGCTGGCAGGGGAAGTTGAAATGACCTATCAGACCTGCCCTCTTGATAAGATAATGGATGACGACAACAAGTGGTATGCCGAAAAGCTTTTCCACCAGTTCAGGTGTACAAAATGCGGCACTATCTATGGTATGCTCTGCAACACCCACACAGGCGGACAAATAAAGATAAACGACAAGGTATTTGACCCTGCTGATTATCCCGATAAAAAGGAAGATAAATAATGCTTGCAATAAGACCCGTGACCTATGAGGTAGAGACCTCGCTTTCGCCCAAAAGAGTTCTCAGAAAGCTTGACGGCGACCTTATCGAGCATAGACCCACCGTAAACATTCTCTCCCAAAGCAAGTTCATGAAAAACCACCGTGACGATACCATTTTTTATGGCTACCGCACAGACGCCGAAAGCTTTCAGATATTCCACCACACCGCCAAAAAGCGTGACGGAGGCTCAACAGGCTTTTATGGCAAGGTAGAAAAGACACCCAACGGCTCCAGGATATACGGCAAGTTCAGAAAGCCTATCTATGCCTATGTTGTGGGCGTCATATGGACGGTGCTTGTGCTTTTCCTCACCCTTATGCTTGTGGCACTGGAAGAGAAAACAGGCGCAGTATGCTTTGCCGCAATATGGCTCGTGGGATTGTTCCTCATGTTCTGGGACAACAAGAAGAAGTTTGTCAGAGCCTATCTTGACAGCTTTCCGCCAGCCGTGGGCAAAACAGACGAAAGCGACGAATAATTTTATCAATATAAACCCAAAGAAAAGGAAGTAATGTAAAATGAAACTTGATACAATGAAGGGCTTACGCAGGACCCATTACTGCGGCGAAGTGCCTGAAACCGAGCAGGAAGTCGTTGTATGCGGCTTTGCTGACAGAGTAAGAGATATGGGCAACCTTATCTTCATCAACCTCCGTGACAGAACCGGACTTGTACAGCTTGCATTCAATGATGAAACAGACAGAGTCGTTTTTGAAAAGGCTCAGCTTGTAAAAGGCGAGTATGTCCTCATGGCAAAGGGTATGGTACGTCCTCGTGAAAGCGTGAACGAAAAGCTAAAAACAGGCAAGATAGAAGTTGCCGTAACAGACCTGAGAATTCTCTCAAAGGCTGAAACAACACCATTTGAGGTAACAAACTCAGATAAGGTAAACGATGAGCTGAAGCTCAAATACCGCTACCTTGACCTTAGAAATCCAAAGCTTCAGAAGAATATCATCACCCGTCACAAGATCGCTCAGATAACAAGAGAGTATTTCTATGACAACGGTTTCCTTGAAATAGAAACTCCTATGATGATGAAGTCCACCCCAGAGGGCGCAAGAGATTACCTCGTTCCTTCAAGAGTTCACGCAGGCAAGTTCTATGCACTGCCGCAGTCACCGCAGATATACAAGCAGCTGCTTATGATATCAGGTTATGACAGGTATATTCAGCTTGCAAGATGTTTCCGTGACGAGGACCTGAGAGCTGACAGACAGCCTGAGTTCACACAGATAGACCTTGAGATGTCCTTTGTCGATCAGGAGGATATCCAGGCTTGTATTGAGGGCTATATCGAAAAGCTTTTCAAAGAGATACTCGGTGTAGAGGTAACGCTCCCACTGCCAAGACTTACATTTGCAGACGCTATGAGCCGTTATGGCTCTGACAAGCCTGACACACGTTTCGGCATGGAGATACAGGATATCACAGAAACCGTTAAGGATATCGACTTTGTGGTATTCAAGTCAGCTATTGAAGCAGGCGGCTCAGTTCGTGCAATAAACGTCAAGGGCGGTGCGGCAACATACACAAGAAAAGAGATCGACAAGCTTGTTGAGCACGCAAAGGGCATAGGTGCAAAGGGTCTTGCATATATCCGCTGGGCAGACGAGCCAAACTGCTCATTCAAGAAGTTTCTTGGCGAGGGCGACCTTGAGAAGATAAACGCAGCCGTTGGAGCAGAAAAGGGCGACCTTATCCTCATCTGTGCAGACAAGAACAAGGTAGTTCTTCCAACTTTGGGCGCACTCAGACTTATCTGCGGAAAGCGTCTTGGCGTTATCCCGGAGGGCAAGTTCAATTTTGTATGGATAACAGAAATGCCTTTCTTTGAGTATGACGACGAGAACGACACATGGGTAGCAGCGCACCACCCATTCACAATGCCAATGGAGGAGTGTCTTGACTATCTTGACACCGACCCTGCAAACGTCCGTGCAAAGGCGTGGGATCTTGTCCTCAACGGCACAGAGCTTTCATCAGGCTCAATGAGAATAACAGACTTTGAGCTTCAGCAGAAAATGTTCGAAGCACTGGGCATGACAGACGAAGAGATAGAAGCAAAGTTCGGCTTCCTCGTAGACGCTTATCGTTATGCCGCACCACCGCATGGCGGCATGGGCATAGGACTTGACAGACTTTCCATGATAATCTGCAATGCCGACAGCCTTAGAGATGTAATAGCGTTTCCAAAGGTACAGAACGCCAGCGAGCTTATGAGTGCTTGTCCGTCCACAGTAGACGAGAAGCAGCTTGAAGAGCTTCACATCAAGACAACAGAAACAGAAGAATAATTTGCATTAACGCAAACAGGATAGCTCATGAGGGCTGTCCTGTTTTTGTTTTATTACACAAATTCTAATGACCGCACAATGTATATGTAGGGGCGACCTGAGGTCGCCCGCATTTATCTTGACCTCAATTTTTTCGCTTACCACCACATCTTATTCGTGTAAGTTCTTCCGCCGCAAAATCGCTCCGCTCGGTGCTGACTTTTACTTTGTGCTTGTTCTTTACTCCGGTCGGCTTTGCCCATTCCTCATTCCTCACTTATACTCCACCTCATAAAAACTTGAAACCCGCAGCCGAATTACTCGACCACGGGTTCCAAGCTATAATTTATAAGTGGGATGGGGGCAATTTTATTGGGTAGTCACCCGTCATCTTTAAGGCTTAATCGTCCTGAAGTGCGTCATAGCCCTCTTCATTCGTTCTGATCTTTACTACGTTCTCAATGTTGTATACAAAGATCTTTCCATCTCCGATATGACCTGTATAAAGGGCTGCTTTTGCAGCATCGATAACCGCTCTTGTTGGTACCTTGCAAATAACGACCTCGACCTTTACCTTTGGCAGCAGATTTGTTTCAACAACTGCGCCACGGTAATACTCAGGCTGTCCTTTCTGCATTCCGCAGCCAAGAACGTTGGTTACTGTAACACCTGTTACGTCGATGTCCTCCAAAGCTGTGATAAGATCGTTGAGCTTCTGCTGCTTGCAGATGATAGCGACCTTTGTCATCTTAGGCGTGCCGTCAGCAGACGGTGCGTCTGTTGCATAAGATTCTACCTTGATAGCCTTCTCAACAGGAACTACAGGCTCTGTTGACTTGTCTACCTTTACAACGCTCTTTGCGTCGTCCTTTGTATAGCTGAGCATTGCCTGTGACATTGCCGGTGCGAAGTCAGCGTAAGAAGATACAAGACCATGCTCTGTAACGTCAAGACCAAGGATCTCTTCCTGCTCGGAAGCTCTAAGACCGATCGTGTGCTTGATGATCTGGAATACGATAGTCATTGTGATAGCTACCCAAGCGATAACTGATACCATACCGAGAAGCTGGATACCAAGGAGATGTGCTCCACCGCCTGTGAAGAGTCCCTTTTCACCGCAAGTACCGTCTGAGAAAAGACCCACTGCGATAGTACCCCACATACCGTTGAGCATATGAACTCCACAAGCACCAACTGGGTCATCTATCTTGAGTACCTGATCTATAAACTCTACACCTACAACTACGAGGATACCTGCAACGATACCGATTATAGCTGCTGATACCGGTGAAACTGTGTCGCATGGAGCTGTGATAGCTACCAGACCTGCAAGTGAAGCGTTAAGTGTCATTGAAACATCAGGCTTCTTATACTTGATCCAAGTAAAAATCATTGTTGTGATAGTTGCAACTGCTGCTGCAAGGTTTGTTGTTACGAAAACTTTACCTGCAAGCGGTATAGCGTCGCCTTCCATTGAAGTTGTTGACGCACCGTTGAAACCGAACCAGCAGAACCAAAGGATAAAGCAGCCAAGTGCGCCAAGTGTAAGCGAGTGACCCGGGATAGCCTTTGCCTTGCCGTTCTTGTCATACTTACCGATACGAGGACCAAGGATAGCTGCGCCAACGAATGCTGCAACGCCGCCTGCCATATGAACGCAAGTTGAACCTGCGAAATCATGGAAGCCGAGGTCTGCGAGCCAGCCGCCGCCCCAGATCCAGTGAGCCTCGATAGGATAAACCAAAAGGCTTATAATTGCTGAATAGATACAATAAGAAATGAACTTTGTTCTTTCTGCCATAGCTCCAGAAACGATAGTTGCTGCTGTTGCACAGAAAACTGTCTGGAAGATAAGGAAAGCAAAGAATGGAACTCCGTCTGGAGCAGCTGAGGCATATGTTGAATCAGCGATGCCCTTATAAGCTCCGATGAACTTTCCGTCGCCAAACATTAAACCGAAACCGAAGAGCCAGAACAGCGGAGTTCCGATACAGAAGTCCATCAGGTTTTTCATGATTATGTTACCTGCGTTTTTCGCACGGGTAAAGCCCGTTTCAACCATTGCGAAGCCTGCCTGCATAAAGAATACAAGTGCAGCTCCCAACAGTACCCATATAGTATTGACGGCACTGAATCCTGTGCTTTCAGCCAATACTGTTACAGTGTTTGTCATATCTTTTTCCTCCTAAAATACAAAAAAGTGTATGACGACCAAAGCCATTCGGCTCGGTCTGTCATACACTTCATTGTGCATTCCGTATATTATTGTAGCTGTAGGGGAACAAAGTAGTAGATCTGTGCTTAGTTTGTTATAAAGTCTATGTTATATTGAAAATTTGAATTGTCCCTTACTTAACGTAGAACAGCAGGTCGCTGTATGTTGGATAAGGCCAGTACTCCTTGCCTACCAGTGTTTCGATCTTATCAGCCGGAACTCTGAGAGCTCCCATATCTGCAAAGATAGTATCGTGGAAGAAGTTTGCCATTTCCTGTGTGTCCTCGATAGAGTGTACTTTCTGTACATCAGCTTCCAGTGTGCCAAGTGCCTTGTACATCTCAGTTACGAGAGCTGAAATTTCCTTAACGGTTTCTTCCTCGAATACAGTTTCAGCACCGCAGCTCTTTGCAAGCTCAGCAGTCTTTGCGATATCCTTGATATACTTAGCAGCAGCAGGAAGGATCTCCTTCTTAGCCATGTCGATCATTGTAAGAGCCTCGATATTGAGCGTCTTGCAATACTCGTCGAGGAGGATCTCAACTCTTGACTGAAGCTCAGTTTCTGTATAAACACCGTACTTAGAGAATACGTCAACATTCTTCTGTGCAAGGAATGTAGGAACAGCTTCAGGAGTTGACTTAAGGTTAAGAAGTCCTCTCTTTTCAGCTTCAACAGGCCACTCGTCTGAATAACCATTGCCGTTGAAGATGATGTTCTGATTTTCCTTGATAGTTCTCTTGATAAGATCGTCAAGAGCGTCCTGGAAGTTGTCAGCCTTTTCAAGCTCGTCAGCAAACTGATCAAGAACGTCAGCAACGATAGTGTTAAGAACTGTGTTAGGACCTGCTACTGAAAGCTTTGAACCAGGCATTCTGAACTCAAACTTATTGCCTGTGAATGCAAATGGTGAAGTTCTGTTACGATCTGTTGTATCCTTAGGGAAGTGTGGAAGAACGTCAACACCGATCTCCATCTCAACTCTCTTGTCCTCATACTTAACGCCGTTTACGATAGCATCGAGAACGCCTGTAAGCTCGTCGCCAAGGAAGATAGAAATAATAGCCGGAGGAGCTTCGTTAGCGCCAAGTCTATGGTCGTTACCGGCAGAAGCAACTGAAGCTCTCAGGATATCCTGATAATCATTTACAGCCTTGATAACTGCTGTAAGGAACAGAAGGAACTGAGCGTTCTCAGCAGGTGTTTTACCAGGGTCGAGGAGGTTTACACCTGTGTTTGTTGAGATAGACCAGTTGTTATGCTTACCGGAACCGTTGATGCCGGCGAATGGCTTCTCATGAAGCAGGCACTTGAAGCCGTGCTTTCTGGCTGTTCTCTTCATGATCTCCATTGTGAGCTGGTTGTGGTCGGTGGCGATATTTGTTGTGCCATAGATAGGAGCAAGCTCGTGCTGAGCAGGCGCTACCTCGTTATGCTTTGTTTTAGCGTAGATACCAAGCTTCCAGAGCTGCTCGTCAAGATCTTTCATGTAAGCCTGAACTCTTGTCTTGATAGTACCGAAATAGTGATCTTCAAGCTCCTGACCCTTTGGAGCAGGTGCGCCGTAAAGCGATCTGCCGGCAAGGATAAGGTCCTCTCTCTTTGCATACATCTCTCTGTCTACAAGGAAGTATTCCTGCTCAGGACCAACGTTTGATGTAACTCTTGTTGCGTCTGAGCCGAACAACTTCAGAATTCTGAGAGCTGATTTATTGATAGCCTCCATTGAACGGAGAAGCGGAGTTTTCTTATCAAGCGCTTCGCCATTGTATGAACAGAAAGCAGTAGGAATACAAAGTGCTTTTTCCTTAATGAATGCGTATGAAGTTGGGTCCCAAGCCGTATAGCCTCTTGCCTCGAATGTTGCTCTCAATCCGCCGGAAGGGAAAGAAGAAGCGTCAGGTTCGCCCTTAACAAGCTCCTTGCCTGAGAACTCCATGATAACGTGACCGTCCTCAGTTGGTGAGATAAAGCTGTCGAGCTTTTCTGCTGTAAGACCTGTCATTGGCTGGAACCAGTGAGTGTAATGTGTGCAGCCCTTTTCAACTGCCCAATCCTTCATTGCGTTAGCAACGATGTTTGCAACCTCGATATCAAGTGGATCGCCGTTGTCGATAGTCTTCTTCAAAGCCTTGTATGTAGCCTTTGGAAGTCTTTCTTTCATCACTGATTCATTGAATACGTCTGAGCCGAAATATTCAGGAACGTTTGCCATATTGAATTCCTCCTATTATAAATTATAGTCTAAAGAAATAAAAAAAGACACTGCGAACCTGATCGGTTCACAGCGCCTTTGCTGTTTACAGTTATGAGTATATACCTTTTGACCTCATTTGTCAAGGCTTTTTTTAATTTTTATAGACTTTTACAAATCGACGCAAAAATATTTGTTGAAACTTGTGAAATCACATCTCATGTCAATAAAATGCACATATTTTTGTAAAGAAATACTTCAAACTGCTAAAATAGTGAAAAAAGTGGGCGACCTTAGGTCGCCCCTGCGATAATATCCTAAATATCTATATAATGATCCTTATCAGGTCTGTCTTTGAGCTCTTTTTTCATAAGCTTCTTTACCTTTTTGAGCTTTGAGCCTGCGGTAAAACAGCCGAAGATATTCGTCACACCTGAAACGAGCAGAGCGATACCAAGGACTATCATTGCGGTTTCGCCTAAAATAAGAGGGTCAAAGAGGAGGAGTATACCAACGAGAGTGGTAACAGCAGCTGATATACAGCTTACGTTCCAGCTTTCTACACCTGCACGTCTGAGGTTAAGGGAGTCCTGAATGTTCACGATGCCGCTTATGAGCATATAAAGTCCGCAGACAACGGCAATGACTTTCGGGATAAAATCAGGTCTTATGATAATGAAAATACCTATGGCGGCGAGGATGATCCCTCTCACAAGGCTTGAAGAATAGCTCTGGTCGTCTTTGCCCATGGCGAAGTATCTTATAAGCTCCACTGCACCGAATGCGGTGAAAAGTCCACCAATAACATAGCCTATGGCGTCGGTAAAGAAATTAGGGTCGATTATGAGTGCGATGCCCAGCACTACGCAGAATATGGACAATACCCAATAGCTTCTGAATACTTTTTTGATATATTCCATTTTTATCTTTCCTTTCATGTTTTTATAATACTGCAAGCTGGCGACTAGACGTGCGACCTCAGGTCGTCCCTACAATTTATTTGTGCAGTACAAAGGTGTTGCATTAATAAATGCACAACGTGAAATGCCCGTCACGGCGAGTGACCGCCCCTGCAATAACATTGCAGAAATTACGCCGCGCCATTACAATTATCATTTTGCCGACTTTAGCTTTGCCGCCTTTATTACTTTCATTCGTGAGAACTCTTCTCTGTCCTTTTCTTCAAGAGAGTCAGTAATGAATTTCACTATGTGTTCATTTCTTGGAATGATTATGTTTTGTAGGGCGTTTGCTCTGCGCTGTGTCTTTTTTATGGCTACGGACAGTCTGTAGATACTGTTTTCCACTTCTGCGAGGACTGCTGTGGTCTGTTTTACCTTTTCAAAGGCAAGATAGGCTCTGTCAAGCTGAGAATCGGTCTGAGAAAAGCCGTATGTGACTTTCAGAGGGCGTTCTTTAAGGGTGACCTTTGGCAGCTCAACGCCCATGACGCTTCTTGTGCTTATCTCAACGCCTGTTTCAACAGGGATACAATTTGCATAAGGTGTAACAAGACCCATGGAGATATTTGCAAGCTGGAGTGCGCTGTAGGCTTCCTTGTAGGTGTCCTCAATGCTTCCTCTAAGCTCCCCTGCTTTGTCAACAAGGCTCATAAGCTCTCTTATAAGGATATTTCTTTTTCTGTCCAGAAGCTCATAGCCCAATGCGGCAAGCTTCAGAGCCTTTTTATAAAGTATAAGATTTCCCTTTGTGGCAAAGACCTGCTGTTCAGCCATTGGTCACACCCTCTTTCTATTATATCACTGTATCATTAAAAAATCTAGTATGGTCTAAAGATCCAGCAGGGGCGAACATCGTTTACCCGATTTTTTTATCATAATTGTTTTATGCGGTGCAAATATGTCGCATTAACAAAAAGTGTAGCGTAAAATGCTCGTCACGACGAGTGACCGCCCTTACATAATTATTTGTATGGCACAAATGTGTCCCATTATAATTTTAGTCCTCTGCAAAAAGTGCCTTAGCTTTTTCGGCACTGTAGTAATGCTCCAGATGTTCTTCGTCAACACGGTCAAGCTCTGATTTCGGCAGGGTGGAGAGCAAGCTCCAGCCTAGGTCGAGAGTTTCGTCTATGGAACGGTTCACGTCAAAGCCTTGGTCGATAAAATGCTTTTCAAAAAGCGTACCGAATTTCAGATAGGCTTTATCGGTATCGGAAAGCTCCTCCTCACCGATAACGGAGGCAAGGCTTCTTGCATCCTGCACCTTTGCATAGGCTGCAAAAAGCTGGTTCGACACCATTTGGTGGTCTTCCCTTGTATAGCCCTCGCCTATGCCGTCTTTCATAAGTCTTGAAAGGCTCGGCAGGATAGAAACAGCAGGATAAACGCCTGTTTGGTCGAGGTTTCTGTCAAGAACAATCTGTCCCTCGGTTATATAGCCTGTAAGGTCAGGGACAGGGTGGGTGATATCGTCATTTGGCATGGTGAGTATCGGTATCTGCGTAACAGAGCCTTTTGCACCCTTTATAATGCCTGCTCTTTCATAGATAGAGGCAAGGTCGGAATAGAGATAGCCCGGATAGCCTTTTCTTCCCGGTATCTCCCCCTTTGATGAGGAGAACTCTCGCAAGGCTTCGGCATAGGAAGTCATATCTGTGAGGATAACGAGAATGTGCATATCATGCTCAAAGGCAAGATATTCGGCACAAGTGAGGGCGCATCTTGGAGTGAGGATACGCTCTATGATAGGGTCGTTTGAGAGGTTTAAAAACATTGCTACTCTCTGCAAAACGCCTGTTTCCTCAAAGCAGCGTTTGAAATAATCTGCAACGTCGTTTTTTACGCCCATTGCTCCAAAAACTATTGCGAAATCCTGTCCGTTTTCGTCGGCGATTTTCGCTTGCCTAACTATCTGCACAGCGAGCTTATTATGGGAAAGTCCCGAACCTGAGAAGATAGGGAGTTTCTGACCTCTTATAAGGGTAGTAAGAGCGTCTATGGAGGATATTCCTGTGTTTATATAGTTTCTAGGATATGTTCTTGAAACAGGGTTAAGGGGCGAGCCGTTTATATCACGATACTTTTCGGGGAAGATCTCTCCCAGACCGTCGATAGGCTTGCCTGCTCCGCTGAATATCCTGCCCAGCATTTCGGTAGACAATGCAAGCTCCATAGGCTTGCCCTGAAAGCTTGTGGTGGTATTAACAAGGGAAAGTCCTTTTGTTCCCTCGAAAACCTGCAAAACGGCTCTGTCTTTTTCCACCTCTACAACTCGTGCAAGGCGACGTGTGCCGTCATCAAGTTTTATTTCTGCCATTTCGTCATAGGAAATGCCGCTTACATGGTCAAGTGCAACGAGCGGTCCGTTTATTTCGCTTAGACCGATATATTTTACGTTCACGCTCCTGCACCTCCTGTCAAAGCCTCCATATCGGCTTTCATATTCTTTTCGTATTCGTCAAAAAGCTCTATTTTATCGTTCGGTATATCATACTTGACTTTGATAAGCTTTTCTATCCAGCCGCAGCCTATTATTTTATCAACGTTCACGCCCTGTGAAAGTGCTTTCTTTGCAAGGGCATAGAAATCTGTGATAAGCTTCATCATGCGGTACTGCTTATCAAGGGGGACGTAGGTATCGTCCTTATGATAGGCGTTTTGCTGCAAAAAGCCTACTCTTACGGCTCTTGCGGTTTCGATAAGAAGCTTCTGATCGTCAGGGAGGACGTCAGTACCCATGAGCTTAACTATCTCCATAAGGGTATTTTCTTCAACGAGGATATTTGATATCTCCTGTCTGACTTTCATGAAATTCTCGTTGACGTTTTTGTTATAATAATCGGCAAGATCTTCTGCATACTCGGAATAGCTTGTGTTCCAGTTTATTGCAGGATAATGTCTTGCATAGGCGAGGGATTTATCCAGTGCCCAAAAACAGCGTACAAAACGCTTTGTATTCTGTGTGACAGGCTCGGAAAAGTCAGAGCCTTGGGGCGAAACTGCTCCGATTATAGTAACAGAGCCTTCCTTGCCATTTAGAGTTTCAACATAGCCTGCACGCTCATAGAACTCGGAAATTCGTGACGGCAGATAGGCAGGAAAACCTTCCTCGGCAGGCATTTCTTCAAGTCTGCCTGATATCTCACGGAGAGCTTCTGCCCAACGTGAGGTGGAATCTGCCATAATTGCGATATGATAACCCATATCACGGTAATACTCGGCAAGGGTTATGCCCGTATAGATAGAGGCTTCACGGGCAGCCACAGGCATATTTGAGGTATTTGCGATAAGCACTGTTCTGTCGGTAAGCGGTCTTTGTGTTTTCGGGTCGATAAGCTCTGAGAACTCCTCAAGCACCTGCGTCATTTCGTTTCCACGTTCGCCGCAGCCTATATAGACGATTATATCTGCGTCACACCATTTTGCAAGCTGGTGCTGGGTCATGGTCTTGCCTGTGCCGAAACCACCTGGGATAGCGGCTGTTCCGCCCTTTGCAACAGGCAGTATAGTATCAACGATACGCTGACCTGTTACCAACGGCTTTGTAATAGGCAGGCGGTTTTTGCATGGTCTTGATGTTCTGATAGGCCATTTCTGACAGAGGGTGAGTTCCTCCACTGCACCGTTAGGGGCTTTTATTTTTGCCACAACGTCATTTATTGTATAGTCGCCGTTTTCGGCAGTCCATATGACCTCTCCGCCTTTTGACAGAGGGGAAAGCATACACTTATGTGTGATAAGTGGCGTTTCGGGGCAGGTGCAATAAATATACCCTGCGGAAAGCTTATCCCCTGTTTTCACTGTCATTGTAACGGGATACTTTTTCTCTGTATCAAGCGAGCTTACGTCTGCACCGTCAGCGATAAAAGCGCCTGAGACTTCTTCAAGCTTTTTGAGAGGTCTTTCTATGCCGTCGAAGATGTTATTTATTATACCGGGGCCGAGGGTTGCGGACATGGGTGCGCCTGTTGAGATGACAGGCTCGTCTGGCATAAGCCCTGTTGTGCCCTCATAGACCTGAATGGTGGTAAAATCAGACTGCACTCTTATGACCTCGCCGATAAGACGCTTTTTGCCCACATAGACCATTTCCTGCATGGCAAAGCTTTTCGTATCTGCAACCTTTACTACAGGTCCGTTTACCGAATATATTTTATCCATAAAAAACTCCTTATTACCCAAGCACTAGCTCGGCTTTTTCAGTAAAGGCTGAACGCTGCCCCTCAAATGCTGAATCAAAGGTATAATCAAGTGCTATACCCATATCCTCATAGACCATGAGCATACCGCCAAGCTCTATGGAATCTCGGCTTTTTACTTCAAAGTCTGCAAGGTCAGAGGCGTATTTCATATCCTCAGGTGAGAGGTAGATAACGCCCTTATGCTCGGGATAGGTCTGTTTGCATTTTTCGGCTTTTTCTTTTAGCCAAGACTTATAATCTCTGCTTGCTTTGAAAGTCGCAAGCCTGCTTTTTACGTTATCAAAAACGCTGTCTATAAGCTTTTCTCTATGGCAAAGCACGTTTCTTTTAGCTTCAAGCTGTTTTGAAGATATTTCCCTTACGGCTCTTGCCTCCTCGGTCTTATCTGCGGCGGCTTTTTTTGAGTCTGCGAGGCTTTGTGCTTCTATTTTCGCCTGAACAAGCTCGTTTTCACGCTGTTTATCAGCGGCTTCGGTTATGAGCTTTGCCTGCTTTTCAGCGTCCTCAAAGACAGCCTGCTTGAAGCGTTCAAGTTTGATCGTCTGATTTTCCATTACTAAACTCCTATCAAAATCACAGCTTTATTCCCACTGCTTCTGCGAGATAGTGGGAAATGGTATCAGATATCTTTGATGTGGCATGGCGGTCTGGTATTTCAACTATGAGGGGCGTTTCTCTTGTGAGCTTATATTCATAGACCTTTTCTCTGCACTGCTTGACTGCAAGCTCTGTCATAAGCACAACGCCAACGTCTTTCATTTCCATAGCCTTATCAAGTGCGTTTGACACCTCCTCGGAGGTATGCACCACAACGCCCTCGATACCTGAAAGTCTCATGCCCATCTGGGTATCTATATTATCACTGATAAGATAAAATCTCATGTTAAATGCCCAATGCAGTGCCTACGTTTGAGATAATAAGGATAGCGATAAGAAGTCCATAGAGGGCGATACCTTCGCCAAGAACAACGAAGATAAGAGCCTTTACAAAGTTCTTAGGGTCTTCTGAGGTTGCACCGATAGCGGCCGGAGCGCCTGCGGCAACGGCTATGCCTGAACCTACGCAGGAAAGTCCAACGGCAAGGGCTGCTGCAAGGTAGCCAAGGCCTGCGCCTGTTGAAAGGGCGGCCTTAACGCCCTCCTCGCTTGCGGCTGAAACAAAGTTACCTACAGGGACGATAAGAGCGCAGAGCATTATGCCTGCAAATGTACAGAGATTACCGATAAAAGCACCCTTTGGCGATCTTCCGTTCTTTATTTTCTTTGCGGTGAAAATGAATGGTACACAAAGAAGTGCGACTGCTATAAGTGGGAGCAGGAAATAGATAAGCATAGTTGATTCCTCCAAAAAATTATTTTTACTTTAGATTTTACGAATTACATTGTACGGGTATGGATAATGGTCGGGGTAAAAATGCCCGTCACGGCAAGTGACCGAATGATGTTCGCCCCTACACAAATGAGATTTTACTCTGTTTGTGCAGTAAATTTTACACCAACAGGCTCGAATGGTTTTCCGCCGCCCTCATAGAAGCGGGAGAATATCTCATAAAACTCAAGTCTGATTATCTGAATGGCAACTATCATGCCCTCCATTACCATTACAAACAGGTTGCCAAGCACAAGCACAAATGGCTGTGCGGCGGCGGAACACATTTCCATAAGGGTCATTACCACTAGCATCATGCCTGCGTGGGAGAGGACAAATCCGCCCACACGGAGAAATGACATAGTATTTGAAACATAGCTCAGCAGGAACTCAAACATTTCAAAGAAGTTCTCAACAATAAAGTTGCCCACGGTCATTTTTTCCTCGTCCTCGGACAAGCGCCACTGTTTATACTTCACGGCGATAGAGAAAGGTGTTCGGCAGAATATGCACACCAATGGTATTACGATAAGGAAGATGACGAACGGAGTGGACATGACTTTTACATCGAACATGAGCGTTCCAACAAGTCCTGCCGCAACGGAGCTATAGAACACTAGTCCTGCAATGCCGTTACAGCCGAAAATGGCTTTTTCGTAATCCTTATTTTTAAAGCCGATATAGATATTGAGTATCATTGAGATAACAATAAGTGCCACACCTATGGCAACGGCAGTTATGAGGATAAAGTTCGTTTGCTTGAAAACCTTTAGGGGAAGGAAGTCAAGTCCTATATTCTCAAACACGGGGTCTAAAAGCTCTTCATAACCGAAGAACGAGCCATAGAGAGTACCGAATATCATGCTTGATATGCCAAGGCGTGTGACAAGACCGCTTATTTTTGCTCCCAGCTTTTTCTTCAAGGCAAGTCCGCCAAGGACGATAAGAAGTCCTTGTCCCAAGTCTCCGAACATTATGCCGAAAAGCAGAGTATAGGTTATTGCCACGAAGGCTGTCGGGTTATAGCCTTTATACTCAGGCAGACCATACATTTCCACAAGCATTGTGAAAGGTCGGGTCAAAAAGTTGTTTTTAAGCACTGTAGGCGGCTCACATGAAGCATCTGCGTCAGGTGGAAGATAGACCACTGACACTGAACGCATATCCTCGAAAAGCTTATCAAAGCGGCCTTTTTCCTTTTCGGGGATAAAGCCTTTAAGATAAAACTTATCGTTTAGTGCGGCGGCATTTCGCCGCAGGTCAAAGGTATCGTGGATAAATCTCAGCTTTGAGAAAGCCTTTTGCAGTTCAGGCTCTGCTTTTGCGGCAAGCTCGTTTATCTGCTCGTTTATCTTTGCGTTCTCAACTGTATCTGCGTCTATAGTTTGTTTTAGCTTTTCCAAGGCTTCGTCTGCGTCGCCTGATACATAGGACGGTATCCGTATCCTTTCAAAATACATTGAGTGGAAGATATCATCAACACGCTGTTTATCACGTTCAGGGACGAAATACATTCCCCAGCAGAAGCTTTTTCCCGTTTCAAAGGGGACAAAGAAGAAATTCTCGTCATAATAGTCAAGCTTCGGCAGGTTATCCACAGGCAGCTTTCCGATACGAACGGAAACATACTTCATTGAGAAAAGCTGCTGAAAGTCGCTGTGCATACCTTTCAGGTGGTCTATTTGTCTGACCGCTCCTCCAAGCTCTGAGATGCGCTGGGTAAGTTCCAGCCGCTTTGTATTAAGCTCGCTGAAAGGGGTATTATACTTTTCAAACAGGGAGTTAAAATCCTGCGGAGCTGACAGGTCACAGTCAGTAAAATCAGTTTCCTTTAGAGTTATACCAAGCTGTGCGGAAAGCTGGGCAAGCTCTTTCAGAGGTCGGTCATACTCGTTTTTCTCGCTGAGGGGCTTCATTGCGCTGTCGGGAGAATTGCCCGCAGGCTCGATATGAAAACAGCCGCTTTCACAGCACCTTTTCAAGGTGGCGTCAAGCTCGTCCATAAGACCTGCTATATTCACAAGGGACATTTTTTCTATAGCCAATCACATTATCTCCTTTCCTGAGAATTTACCGCTCAGGCGGTGATGATAAGATCCTTTTCAACTGCCGAGGGGTCGGCATTATATCTTATCGCTTCGATTATATGCACGATGTTCAAGGCTTCCGTACTGCACAGTTTCATAAAGGCATAGAGTGAAACAGGTGCGGCGGTGCTTTGGGCGAGGATAT
The DNA here is from genome assembly GCF_003460465.1 of Ruminococcus sp. AF37-20. Taxonomy (NCBI): domain Bacteria; kingdom Bacillati; phylum Bacillota; class Clostridia; order Eubacteriales; family Oscillospiraceae; genus Ruminococcus; species Ruminococcus sp. AF37-20. The sequence goes on from NZ_QTVE01000010.1 coordinate 30,495, forward strand.
GAGAAAGATAGGCAAACTGTGAACTTCGCACTATGCTTTCGATATATTCAGAGGTCTGTTTGCAACCCTTTGAATACTTTGATCTTTTCACCCATTCGAGCATATCTTCAGGGCTTTCAAGCTCATAATACTTATCAAGTCTTTTAACTGAGCCTGTGCCTGTTTTTATTCTTATCTGCCGTTTTTTTATCTCCTCGGAAGAGTAGCCAAAAAAGGCTTTCATACGGTAGGCGTTTATTATATTAAGGCAGTCTATCTCTCGGCTTATCATTTCAGAGAGCTGTTTGCTTTGCATTTCGGAAAAATCATGCTTTGCGGTATTTAAAAGCTCAGCATAATAGGCTGTTCTCAGCCTTAGCTCGCACTCGGTATAATCCGCTGAGCCGTCCTCCAAAGGCGGTATTTTCACCAGTATCTTATAATACGGTGTATTTCTTAGTATTTTAAGAAGCTGTTCATAGTTCTCGGCTCGGCTCATTTCAAGAAGGCTCACCTTTGAATGTTTTATGACATAGCCGGGAAGGTCGTTAAGGTAAGAATTATCAAGCCCTGAATTTATATTGTTTATCATGGACAGAATACATTCTATCTCCTTGCTTTTTATAAGGAAGTCATAAAAAGGCAGTTTATCAAGCTCCTGAAATCTGCACAGGCGCATATAGGTATTGAAATTCTCTCTTTGAAGAAGCGCCTCCACAAAACCTCTATGGACGGTATTAGGGTCAACGTCACGGAAGGCGTCTTTATATCTGGCTGAATGTGCAAGATAGTCTGCAGCTTCGGGAACTGTTCTTCGCATGAGCATTTCATGATAGTTCTCTTTAGTAAACATTCTGCCGTGGATATATTTTATTTTCGCCACTGTTCCGTTGGCAGACCAGCTGTCAAGCATATTTTTCAGCACCTTTCACGGAGAATTTTTGCTCTACTTCGGAGAGATGATATTATCAAATATCTCCTTCTCCCACTGAGTATGTTTTTCTTCAAATATTTTATCGAGAACCGTTGTTTTCTCGTTCTGTGCGGAAGTTATCTTTTCGCTTTCGGTATTTATACGCTCTGTGACCTCTTTGGCTTTCTGCGTTTTATAGGCTTCGGCTTCTTTCAGGGCGTTTTCTTTCAGCTCCTGCGCTTCTTTCACTGTGCGCTCCAGCAGTTCGCCGCTTTCCATATCTGCTTTTTCAAGCTTGCCTGCAGCGGCTTTATCTGTTTGCAGTATTTCTGCTATCATATCCATATTATTCTCCCCTTTCAGGCAGGATAGTTTCATAACATTAATTGTACACCTTTTTGTCCTAAATAGCAAGTTTGAAGGGGTACAAAGCCGTACTATTTATATACTTTGCACTATCCATATGACTTTTCTTTGGACAAATTGCTCTATGTGTAATGATTTTAGTCAGAATACACATTTTATTTTACCCTGAATTTGAAAAATTAGTTGAATATCTGCGGTCAGGTCACTTGACAAAAGGGGACAAAAGTGGTAAACTTGTATTTATCACGCACACATCTGTACTTTGGAGGTGGACTAAAATTGGAGAACGGGCAAAACAAACTTGTTATCGTAAGCTCTGAGGTGCTTCCTGACATTGTGCTAAAGGTGCTTGCCGCAAAGCGCATGAGGGCAAGGGGCGAAGTTTCCACTTCATCGGAAGCCTGCCGCAAGGTGGGGATATCGAGGAGCGCATACTACAAATACAAGGACTCCGTATTCAATTATGAAGAACAGCTCACAAACAACATCGTTTCGGTATACTGCATACTGAGAGATGAAAAGGGAGTGCTTTCCTCCATTATATCACGGCTTTACGAGCTGAACACGAATATTCTGACCATAAACCAGAATATCCCTATCGACTCGGTGGCGACGGTGACATTCTCGGTAAGATTTGAGCATGACGCACTTAGCACCAACGTGCTTACGGAGGAGCTTTCTAAAGTTCACGGCGTTGTGGAAGTCAAGATAATATCGGGAGAGTAAGGGTAAAATAAGATTTTAACAATATATAATTTATTAGGAATGAGGATTTTTTATGTGTAAAGTAGCAGTTATCGGTTATGGCGTTGTAGGCTCTGGTACGGTAGAGCTTTTTATGAAAAACCGTGAATCTATCTCAAAAAAGGTCGGCAAGGAATGTGACATCAAGTACATTCTTGATCTGAGGGATTTCCCTGATTCTCCATTTGCAGACAAAATGATAAAGGACTTCAACATCATTCTCAATGATGACGAGGTAGAAGTAGTAGCCGAGGTAGTAGGCGGAACGACTTTCGCTTATGACTACACAAAGAAGCTTCTTGAACACGGCAAGAGCGTTGTTACATCGAACAAGGCGCTAGTTGCGGAAAAGGGTGCAGAGCTTCTTAAAATAGCAAGGGAACACAACTGCAACTATCTGTTCGAGGCAAGCGTTGGCGGTGGTATACCTATCATCAGACCGCTTAACAAGTGTCTGGCAGGAAACGAGATACTTCAGATATCGGGTATCCTCAATGGCACAACAAACTTCATTCTCACAAAGATGATAAAAGAGCAGATGTCATTTGATGATGCTCTTAAAATGGCTCAGAAGCTTGGTTATGCTGAGGCTGACCCTACGGCTGACGTTGAGGGCGAGGACGCTTGCAGAAAGATCTGCATACTTGGCTCACTTGCATACGGCAAGCACATTTATCCTGAAATGGTACACTGCTCAGGCATAACAAAGATCACACTTGATGATGTTGAATATGCTGCAAACGCAGGATATGTTATAAAGCTTATCGGCTCAGTAAAGAAGCTTGATGACGGCAGAGTGAGTGCTATCGTTTGTCCTAGACTTGTGCCAAAGTCAAATCTTCTTGCGTCTGTTGACGATGTATACAATGCTATCAGCGTAACAGGCGACGGCGTTGGCGACGTTATGTTCTACGGACAGGGTGCAGGCAAGCTTCCTACAGCATCAGCGGTAGTAGGCGACATTATCGATTGTCTGAAGCATCATCACAGAGTGCTTGCTCTTACATGGGAAGATTGTGATGACAAGAACTTTGTTGCGCCTTACAAGGATATGGACGTTTCAATGTATGTTCGCATAAAGGCTGAAAATGCTGAGGCGCTCAAGTCATCTATTTCTGAGATGTTCGGAAAGCTCATGTATATAGAGCGTTCGGGCAGGACAGAGAACGAGCTTGCGTTTATCACGCCGAACATGAAAGAGGCTGACATTGACGCTAACCTGACTATCCTTTCACACTCCGCTGAGATCGCAAGCAAGATAAGGATATACTGATAAAAAAACAAGAAGCGGCGGATCAAAACTCCGCCGCTTTACATATTTAATCACGATCATTTAGTTTGAGATATGCTATCCAAACAGTGCCGTTCTCATTAATAGACATCAGAGCAAAAGGCTTGCCGTCCAAAGGTTCATTCTGATCATAATAGACCTTTGCATTATCACGAAGAATGGTGACCCTAAAATTCTCTGTTAAGCCACTGCAATCACTGCATTGTGTTGTTTTTCCAACATACTTATAGTCTTTTAACTCGGCTGTATCAAAGATCAGTCTGTCTTCAGGATTGACCGCAGGGATATACAGATCGCCCTCATAATACATATACAATGGACACATATCAGCTCCCCTGACCTCTGTTGTTTCCTCTGTGCTCTCCTCAGTTACAACACTCTCTGTTTTAACATATTCGGAGTCTATTCCGCTATCATTTTTGCTTTTTGAACATGAGCAAAGACATACTGCCAGAAATGCCAGAATAATAACTGCTGTTTTCTTTTTCATAATAAGTCCCCCTCAAAGAAATCAATTGCGTTTTTTACAGTATGTTATTCACTGAGCAAATTCATATAAAAGAGGGTGGTTTGTCCGTTTTCTTCAAAGGCAATTATAAACGGGTCACCGTCATCTGCTTTGTCAGGGTCATGATAGACCTTGGCGTTATCAGGCAGTGAAGTCACATCAAAATCTGACTTCATCTCACCGACGTTAAAAAATTCGTGGGTGTTTCCTACGAACTCATAGCCGTTCAGCCTTTCGGTCATCTTATCGTCTGTTGACATAAGAGTTTCTTCGGCTTTGTAAAGTGAGGTATATGTTTTGCCCTCATAGTACATATACGGCGGCGGAGTGTCTGCCACAAGCTCTGAGGTGGTTGGGGTGGTGGTCGTTGTTGAAACTGTTGTCACCGCTGTTGTTTCGGTCGGTTTTTCGGACGAGTTGTTCTGTTCTTCGTTTTTACTGCATGAACAAAATGCACAGAGACACAATGCACACAGAGCGATAATTATTTTTCTATTCATTTGCTCGCCCCCCTTTCTTTAATCAAAGGATAGCATAATATCAACTAATTGTCAATTGATGTAAAAGACAATTTTAACTGCGATTATTCGTACATTTTACATATAAAGGAGTTTTCACCATGATAAAAATACAGATACCTGCCACGTCGGCTAACCTTGGCGCCGGTTTTGACGCACTGGGTCTTGCGCTCACTTACTACAACTACATTGAAATGGAGGAGTGCGACAAGATAGACATAACGGCGGCGGACGGGCTTGACATTCCTACGGACGAGAGAAACCTCATTTACATTTCTGCCAAAGACCTTTTTGCGGTATGCGGAAAAAAGCTGGAGGGACTTAAACTCATACAGACGAGCAACATTCCTATGGCGAGAGGACTTGGCTCGTCCTCTGCCTGCATAATCGCAGGGCTTGTGGGAGCAAACAAAATGCTTGGAGATCCCCTCACAAAGGACGACCTTGTTGACCTTGCGGCACAGATAGAGGGTCACCCTGACAACACTGCTCCGGCACTGCTGGGCGGAATCGTGACGGCAGTATTTGACGGAAGAAAGGTACACTGGGTAAAGCAGGAGGTTTTCACAAAGCTGAAATTCGTGGCGATAATACCTGATTTTGAGCTGAAAACTGAGGAAGCGAGGGCTTGTCTGCCTAAGGAAGTTTCACACAAGGACGCAGTTTACAACCTTTCCCGTGCGGCGCTTTTCTCGGCTTCGCTTCTTACAGGCAAGTTTGAAAATCTGAAAACGGCAGTTGATGACAGGCTTCATCAGCCTTACAGAATGGCGCTTATACCCCACTGCAAGGACGTTTTTGACATTGCGTACACTCATGGTGCATATGCGGCATACATAAGCGGTGCAGGTCCAACTATCATGGCTATTGTAGATGAGAGCAATCAATATTTCGCAGGCAAGATGAAATTTTCTCTCGACAATGCAGGGCTTAAAGGCTGGCAGGTAAAGGAATTTCACATTGACAACGAGGGTACGAAGCTTATATGAACAGGTGCAAATGGTGCGACCTGAAAAATCCAAAGTATGTGGAATATCATGACAAGGAATGGGGCGTTCTCAGGACTGATGACAGCTATTTGTTTGAAATGCTTGTGCTGGAGTCTTTTCAGGCTGGGCTTTCGTGGGAGTGCATACTGAACAAGCGTGAGAATTTCCGCAGAGCTTATGATGAATTTGACCTTGATAAGGTCTGTGGATATGACGAAGAGAAGATCGCAGAGCTTTGCTCTGACAGTTCTATTGTGCGAAATAAGCTGAAAATTAGGGCGAGTATTTCTAATGCAAGAATATTTCGGGATATTGTGAAGGAGCATGGGAGCTTTTATGATTATCTTTGCAGGTTTACTGACGGAGAAATATTGTATGAGTGCGATAAAACTACCAACGAATGGTCCGATAGGATCTCTGCAGACTTGAAAAAGCGTGGAATGAAGTTCGTGGGAAGCGTGATAATATATTCGTTTTTGCAGGCGGTGGGAGTGATATATTCCCATGATAGGGAATGTGGACTTTATAGAGAAAAATAAAACAAAGATATAAGCAAAGCGGTGTCGGAGTGGAAACTCTGCACCGCTTTTTCGTATTCTCATAAACAATGTAAAAACCGCCCTGCACAATGTACAGAGCGGCTGCATTTTTCAATTTTTTATCCCAAAGGACAAATATTTTTGCGGTTTTCGGCTATCCTTTCGTCTATACCCTCTACCTGCGGCTTAACAAGGCTCGATGTTCCTGCGACAAACATTCTTGCACCTGCTTCGTAAAGCTTGCGGCAGTTCTCGTTTGACATATTGCCGTCAGTTTCTATGATGATGTCCTCGTGGCCGTTTTCGTCAAGCCACTTTCTAAGACGTCTTGCCTTATCCACCGTGTTAGGCACAAGCTTCTGTCCTGCAAAGCCAGGGTTTACTGTCATGACAAGCACACCGTCTATGAAGTCTACGGCTTCCTCTACCACGCAGATAGGTGTGCCGGGATTGATAGCCAAGATAGGCTTTGCACCTATAGAACGGAGATATTGCAGGCACTTTGCGATATGCTTTGTGCTTTCATAATGCACTGCCGCATAATCGCCCTCTCTGATATCAAACCACTGGAGCCTTTCCTCAGGCTTTTCTATCATGAAATGAAAATCAAATGGGATATCCGTCAGATCACGGAGCTGTTTTACATAATCAGGATAAAGTGTGAAATTCGGCACAAATGAGCCGTCCATTACGTCTATATGGAGATATTCGATATTGTTGCGCTTAAAAGCGTCAAGATATTCCTTTATCTGTCCCAGATGGACGCACATCATTGAGACTGATATCATACCATTGTCCATTCTGATCCTCCTGTTTCTATTCATCTTTTTTTATCTTCTGCTGTTATCTTCAGGCTCAAAGCCCATGATAAGCTGGTCTATTACTCTGTCGGTGGACTTGCCGTCTGTATACTTGAAGTTCTTCTTTATGAAGCCCTCCATTTTCTCAAACTCGTAATCCTTATCTCTGAGAGCGGTCATAAGCTCATCAAAATCGTGGACTATTTTACCAGGAACAAGCTCCTCATACGGCTCATAGAAATCTCTTGTTGCTTCATAATACTTTTGGTCGAAAGCAAAAAAAAGCATTGGCTTTTTAAGCAGTGACATCTCATATATGATAGAGCTGTAGTCTGTGATAAGCACGTCAACTATAAAGAGAATATCATTTACCTCTCTGTAGTCGGAGGCGTCAAGTATTCTGTGAGCATACTCGTCAGGTATTTCGATACGCCTTTTTACAAACGGGTGGAGCTTTACGATAAGGACAGAATCCGTTTCATCAAGAAATTTGCCCCATGCTGTAAGGTCAAGCTTATCAAATGGGAAATGAGCATTATTTGCGTTATCTCCTCTGAAGGTCGGCGCATACATATAAACTGTTTTTGCAGTTTTGCACTCAGGGAAAACTTCCAGCATCTGCTCTCTTGTTTTGGCTTTATATTCGTCATCAAAGAAGATATCCGTTCTTGGGATACCCACAGGATAGAACTTCTTTTCGTCGATAGCGAAGCCCTCTGCATGGTGGAGCGCAGAATGATAGGAGCTTACAGGAACGTGGGTATAGCACTTATGCACCCTTGTATTGAACGGAGGTGCGCCCGGCTTGCCCAGTCTTTCAAAGCCCAATGACTTGAACGCTCCGCAGGCGTGCCAAACCTGAAGCACCTTGACGTTCTTAGGATAATCCACAAGGTAGATGTCAGGGTAATAATCATCTATAAGAATGATATCGGAGGTTGCAAGATAGTAGACGAACCTTATCATGGCAGGTATCGACCTATTGACAGTGATACTTGCTTTGAAGTCAAATCTGAACTTATACTTGCTGTCAAGTCCTCTTTCTATCATGCGGTCATAGATGACCTTCTCGTTTCCGCCTATCTCGGCTCTCGAACCGCTGGCAAAGAGGATAATATCCCCGTTTTTCTTAGCAAAATGCTTAAAGAACGAGAACGCCTTTTTAAAGCACCATATCTTTAAGCCGTAAACATCTCTTATGATAAGCTTCTTACGGTTTTGAAGCTTCTTCTCAATACGCTTTGGCAAGGTCTGGGAAGGCTTAGGCTCTTTATAGGTGACGGCAAGCTTATATTCGAGTGTATCCATATCGCTTGCAGACTCGGCATAGAAAAGGTTTTCTGCGCCTCGTCTGAGCTTGAAGTTCATAGGGTTCGCCTTTGTATCGTCCTCTATAGTTTCCACTTTATCGGATATGATACAAGGATACTCGTTCGTAAGCACCTGTTTTGACAGGCATCTGCCATCGCTATCATAGGTGAGCTTGAGAAGCGTACTGCCACTGAGGACATAATCCACTGTATCTGTTGATATCTGTGGTTTATTCATGCCCTTATACTTTGTGAATATTTTAAGGTCATAGTCGCCTGTGGCGATAGGAGCTTCGTTATTGGCGGACATTATATTCACTGTCAGATGAAAATGAGTTCCGCTCACTTCAAAATGCTGGGCAGGGAACATAAGAGTTCTATCCTGCGTGATAAATCTTGCCGACAAGTTTGCAAGCTCGTCTTTTTCAAAGCCCACAAGCTCGCCCTCGATATGGAGGATAACTCTTTTGAACTCTACTCTTGTAAGCTCTGCGAATTTTTTGTTTCTCTCTTTTAATCTCTCAATAGTCTTTCTTCTGTTCCCGTATATCTCTTCTAATTCGGGAGTCATATTATCCATTTAAAACTATTCCTTACTTTCCACCGCTTTTAAAGCTTCCCTCAACTTTCATTTCAGGTCTTGAAAAGCGACTACAGAATTTTTACTCAAATTTACAAACAGCAGACTGTTTAATCGTCAAATGTGAACATTACCTTTAAGGTGAACTCGCCTGTGTTTCTGATAGCGGAGAATGCCTTTTCGTTCTCCTCTATTGTGAATGTATGTGTGATAAGATCGGCAAAGTTTACGTCGCTATGCTCGAAAACTTCAAGGGCTTTCTTCCAATCGTTCACTCTGCTGTTATAGCTGGAATTCCATGAGCCTTTGACTGTTATCTGCTTTCTCAGTATTGACCAATAGATATTCTTAGGCAGGATAAGGTCTGTTGACGGGTTGCCAACGAGAACGATACTGCCAAGAGCGCCTGTTGACTCGATAGCGGAGGCGATAGCTTCGTTTGAGCCGACAGCTTCAAATGTTACGTCTGCTCCGTCGATACCTATTATCTTCTTCACCTGTGCAGGGAGATCGTCAACGCCTGTATCAACAACGTCAAAGCCCAGCTTCTTTGCATACTCAAGCTTATTCTTTGAACGGCCTGCGATAACCACCTTACCTGTTTTTGTTCTCTCTTTTGCAAAGAGTGCTATCATAAAGCCTATTGTACCTGTGCCTATGATAACAACGTTCTGACCCTCTTTGATGTCACCGATATTTACAGCGTGCATTGAAACAGCGGCAGGCTCGCAGAGCGCTGCTGTTTTATAATCGAGGGTATCGTCGAACGGAACAAGATTCCATACCGGAACAACAAGGTACTCAGCCCATGCGCCGTCCTGTCTTGAACCGAAATAGCTATAGCCTGAGCATTGTGCATATTCCTCCATTTTGCAGGCTTTACAATGCTTGCAAGGGAGCATTGGGAACACGCAGGAACGTTTGCCGAGAAGGCTTTCGTCAACGTCATCGCCAACTGCAACTATCTGACCTGAAAACTCATGACCGGGTATGGTCGGGAAGTGGTAAGTTCCTGTTACAAAGCATCTTGGCATATCGCTTGAACAAATTCCGCACGCCTTTATTTTCAGCAATACGGTGCCTTTTTCAAGCTTTGGCACGTCTACCTCAGTTACTCTCAGGTCGCCCACGCCATAAAGCACAAGTGCTTTCATCTTTTCGGGTATGTTTATTAAGCTTTTCATAAAAAAAAGTCCTTTCTATTTACCGCCAAGCAGCGTTCTGACAATAAGCAGGTCGCTGTCTGTTGTTATCTTGAAATTAATAGCGTCGCCCTCTATAAGGTGGATAGGCTGGTTATTCATTGTGCATATCTGCGAAGTGCCTGTGATGACTTTTTTCTGCTCCTCAGTGAGGTTATCCTGCATTTGGATAAAGTGGGCAAGGCGGAAGCTATCGGGAGCTTGTCCGCTGTAAAGCTCGCTTCTGACAGGGATGTCTTCAACATACTCTCCTCCCTTTGAATGGAGGATAGTATCTGCACATGGAAGTCCACAAACGCAAGCACCGTATTCTGCGGCACAATCTATGGAATCGTTGAGTATCTTCTCTGTAACAAAAGGTCTTACGGCATCGTGGATAACGATAACATCGTCATCATGAAGTCCGTTATCATTTGTGATGGCGGTGGTGACATTATTTATAGTATCCATTCTTTCCTTGCCGCCGAGAATTATCCTTACCTTTTCGCTTTCAGGAATATTATTTTTCACCTGCTCGTTCATATAGTCCTCATAGTCCTTATGGACGGCGATATAGATATAATCAAATCTCTTGACCTTGAGCATATTTTCAAGGGTATAGATTATGATCGGCTTACCTCCGATCTCGATAAACTGCTTTGGTATTTTTGAGCTTTTAACTCTTGTACCTGATCCCCCTGCGAGCATTGCACCGTAAATCATAGACAAACTCCTTACTGATATTTATATTATAATAATGTATCTGACAAATAAATCATTGTGATACGCCGATAAAGTTTCGGCAGTCAACGGGCGAACGCTGTTCACCCCTACATAAATTAGTATTCGCTGTTTTGTGACATAATATAATCGGCTATCCTTTCGGTAGAACGGCCATCGCAAGCGCCCATAAATCTTTCTCTGAAATCAGAAATGACAGTAGGGTCGGCTTTTCCCTGCTTTATGGCGTTTATAAGCTCCTCATTGGTTTTAACTATTGGTCCCGGGAGGAAGCTATAGTCATAGGGATAATAAAAGCCTCTATAGTCATAGAACTGGTCAAGGTCAAAAGCGTAGAATATCATAGGTCTTTCAAAGAGCGAATATTCAAAAATAAGCGAAGAATAATCGGTTATGCACATATCGGCAGTAAAAAGAAGATCCTCGATAGGCATATGTTCTGTTATGTCAAAGGCGAAGTCCTGACAATCCTCGGGGATATCCCACTCCTTTTTAACAAATCCGTGTCTTTTTACAAGAAGCACCCACTCGCTGCCGAAATTCTCTTTAAGGGCTTTTATATCCAACTTTTCGGGGATATAAGCCTTATCAGCGTCCCCACGATAGGTCGGGGCATAGAGCAGGACTTTTTTATACTGTGCGCTCGGGCAATTTTTATAGAGATTTTCAAAGGCTTTCACACGATTTTCCTCTTTAAAGAAAAAGTCGGTACGAGATACGCCTATTGCCTGCACGCTATTATTATCAAGGTCAAAGCCGAAAGCTTCCTTGAAAGCCCATATGCACTCTTTACTGCTGACGGTACAAAGTGTATAGCTTGTATGGGCAGGGAACTTCCTCAATTCTTCCAGCGACTCGCCGAAAGAGAGGTCGGTGATACTTTCTCCCCACTTTTTGAAAGCTCCGCAGGAATGCCATGTTTGAATGACCTTTGTGCCTTTTCTGAACTTAAAAGCGCCGAACAGATTACAGGTATCGTTAAGCAAAACGCAACCCACGTTTCCCATTAGCCAAGTAAGCTTCAGATATCTCAGCAGATAGCCCATTCCGCCCTTATTATTATGGACGTAATAGACCTGCGTATCAAGTCCTCTGGTCTTTATCTCCTCATAGATATAGCGGAAGCTATCCGTCAGCGTACCGCTTCTTATCTCGGCAAAGATGACCTTGTTTTTTCTCAAAGGTCTAAGGCTTGACACTTTATAGCAAAGGGGATATACTCCTTTGAACATTATGATCTTGGCGGTGTTTCTGACCGCCTGTTTTAAACCGCTCATTTCTCACCCTACATTATATCATATTATGCGCCGTTTGTCTACACTTTAACAAATAACAGGACACTTTTGCGGCACATCTCACAAAAAAGCTTATTTTCTGAGCTTTATTATGCCCATTTTAACGTATGCACAACGCTAAAAAAGTTCTCTTGTGTAGTATTATAGTGCAGAACGGGAGAAGTGTCAAGGGGGTATTTGTAATTTTGTAAAATTATTTGAATAATGAAAGTGAGTGTGAAAAAGGCTGTGAACGAGGTGCGTTCACAGCCTTGGAGTATCGTATTATTCCCACTCCACCGTTCCCGGTGGCTTTGAGGTTATATCGTAAACTACTCTGTTTACATGGTCTACTTCATTTGTTATCCTGTTGGATATTCTTGCAAGAACATCGTATGGTATCTTTGCCCAATCGGCTGTCATGAAGTCGTCTGTTGTTACGGCTCTGATAGCTATAAGGTGGTCATAGGTTCTGTGGTCGCCCATTACGCCTACTGTCTGGACGTTCGGGAGAACTGCAAAGAACTGGCTCAGGCTGCTTTCAATTCCGCTTTTCTTTATCTCGTCACGGAAAACGGCGTCTGCTTCCTGCAGCACCTTTATTTTATCCTCTGTTATCTCACCGATTATTCTTACGCCAAGTCCAGGTCCCGGGAACGGCTGACGCCATACAAGCTCCTTTGGTATGCCGAGCTTTTCGCCGACTTTTCTTACCTCATCTTTGAAAAGGTCGCCAAGAGGCTCTATAACGCCGTCAAAGTTGATGTCCTCAGGCATTTTAACCTGATTGTGGTGAGTTTTTATTGTGGCAGCGTCGCCCTTTCCGCTTTCGATTCGGTCAGGGTAGATAGTACCCTGTGCGAAAAATCCGCCGTCTGCTTCTTCTCTGATCTTATCCCAGAATACCTTATAGAACTCTGTTCCGATAGTCTTTCTCTTTTCCTCCGGATCTGTTATGCCCTTGAGCTTTTCAAGGAACTGCTTCTGACAGTTTACTCTTACAAATCTCATATCGAAAAGTCTTGTGAAAGTTTCCTCAACAAAGTCGCCCTCGTCTTTTCTCATAAGGCCCTGATCTACGAACACGCAGGTGAGCTGTTTGCCCACTGCACGGCTGATAAGTCCTGCGGCAACTGATGAGTCAACTCCGCCTGAGAGTCCCAAAACTACTTTCTTATCGCCTATCTGCTCTTTAAGCTTTGCAACTGTGTTCTCGATAAAGTTATCCATTACCCAATCGCCTTTACAGCCGCAGACCTCATAGAGGAAGTTTTTCAGAATGACATTACCATACTCACTGTGAGTTACCTCAGGGTGGAACTGAACGGCATATATCTTCTTCTCTGCATTCTCCATTGACGCACATGGGCAATCATCTGAATGGGAAGTGATAACAAAGCCCTCAGGTGCTTCGCTGACATAGTCGGTATGGCTCATCCATACGATATTCTTATCAGGAACGTCCTTGAAAAGCTTGCTCTCTGCGGAGGCTGTTATCTCTATCTTGCCGTACTCGCTCTTTTTACAGCTTTCTACCTTTCCACCGCTCATCCATGAAATAAGCTGACAGCCGTAGCAGATGCCGAGGACCGGTATGCCAAGGTCAAGTATAGCCTTGTCATAATGCGGAGAAGTCATATCATAAACGGAGTTTGGTCCGCCTGTGAAGATTATGCCCTTATAGCCTGCTGCTTTTATTTCTTCAAGTGGAGTTTCAAAGCTTTTTATCTCTGCATAAACGTGGTGATCTCTCACACGTCTTGCGATAAGCTGATTGTACTGTCCGCCAAAGTCAAGCACCAGTATCTTCTCATGTGACATATATTTACCTCTTTTCCTTATGTTTTTTGAAATACATAAATATTATAACACGTTGCCGTCCCTTTTTCAAGAGCAATTTACACACTCTTTGAAGCATGGGGTAAATTAATTGTGAACACCTCACATCAATCAGAAAAATATTTGTTGATTATAGCTGTTGTAATTTGTTAATAGCTATGTTATAATGAACAGGTATTGTAAAATGCGAGTAAAATATAAACAGAAAAGAGTATATTGTAATGGAAGAACAACAAAACATTCAAACACAGCAAGCAAAGGATAAAAAAGGCTTGCTGAAAAAAATAGGAGCATGGTTTGCGTCGCCTGACGGAATGCAGACATTACGATTTATAAGTGCCATAGTGGCAGTTATAATGGTAGGAGTCATTTGTGCTTTGTTGGGCATATACATGGACAAAGACAACTTCCTGCCGAAAGAACGAAATTATGCGCTTATAGGGGCTTGCGCCGTTGAGCTGGCACTGATATTTATTATTGCGGAATTTTTCTCAATGCAAAAGAAGCTGAAAAAGAGCGAAACAAAAGGCTGCATCGACCCTTTTACGGCGGCGTTTATGCTTGCACTCAATTCATATTTTTTGCCTGACTTTGTAATGAAGTCATATTTTCCAAAGAGCAATGTGCTTTACATTCTCCTTGGAATATCGCTCTGCTGGCTTTTATATCTTATAGGAGCGGTGATATTCCCGAAGCCCCACGCCTGGTTTTGCGGAGTGAACGTCATATTTGCCATATATGCTTTGGCGCAGTATTATGTAACGGAGTTCATAGGAAATCCTGTGCAGTTTGCCGACCTTGCCAACATAAAGTCAGCCAGTGAGATAAACGGAATGTACTCACTGTTTTTAGACGGCAACGTGATATTTGTGCTTTGTGATCTTATTCTTATTATCGCTGTAACGGTGACGACAAAAGTAAGGAAGATAAAAATACGCAGCAGGATAATATCAGGTGTGGCTGTTATCGCAGGGTGTTTCCTATTCGTATACAGTGGCAGGTTTGCCTACGACCTTGGCATAAAAAACAGATACATCAGGCTGAACTTTTCAGGTGCGGAAAATGCAGACACATACAGGTGCGTAGGCTACGACCTTATGTTCTGCTTCGACGGAATGTTTAACCGTGTGACGAAGCCTGATGGCTACTCCACTCAAAAGGCGGAGGATATCATAACTCAGTATGAGGTACAAAAGGCTGACAAAAAGCCTGCTATCATTGCTATCATGAACGAATCCTTTGCAGACTTTGAGCATATCGCTCAGTTCAAGACCAACAAAGACTATCTGCCCAACTATCACAAATTGCAGGAGGAAAGCATAAGCGGATATGTTTCCGTTTCGGCATATGGCGGTTATTCCTGCAACTCTGAGTATGAATTTCTCACCGGCAACACTATTGGCTTTTTGCCGTCGGGAAGTGCGGTATTCACCCAATATCTCAACGACAAACAAAACGGTCTTGTAAGCTGGCTAAACGAGCTTGGCTACACAACGCAGGCTATCTCGCCTTGCTCTGAGGGACTATGGGATATAGGCAACGCCTATGAACAGCTTCAATTCAAAGACAGGATATACAATTGTCAGGACAAAATGAGCGGGATCCAATATTTCAACGGAAATATCACAGATGAAACCATTTTCAGATATATTGAAGAGCAATATGAAAGCCACGCAGGTACTCCTTATTTTGTATGGACAGCGACCATGCAGAACCATGCGCCGTACGATCATCCGGAGGCTGTTCCTCATGAGATAACCTTTGAGGACTACAACAATCCTGCGGCACAGGAATATCTGAACCTTATCTATCAATCTGACAAAGCTTTGGGAGAGCTTATAAACTATTTCCGACACAAGCAGGAAGAGGTCATAATCGTAATGTTCGGTGACCATTATCCGCATATCATAGACTTCACGGAATATCTCTATGGCAAGGACGTGGCTTTACTTTCAACGGAGGATTACTCAAAACTTCGACAGACTCCTTTCCTTATTTGGAGCAACAAGGGCGTTGATGCGGAGAAGATAGACGATATAAGCCTTAACTATCTTTCAAACAAGGTCATGGAAGCGGCCGGACTTCCAAAGTCGAGATATCAGCAGGAGCTTGACAAGATACGCTGTGACATACCGATAATAAGCTCTTACGGCTACAAGACTGCTGACGGAGAATGGTATTCTATAAATGATTTGGCTGACAAATACAAGGATACGCTGAACGAATATGAAACTGTGCAGTATTACAGAATGTTTGATGAAAAGCGTGACAATAGTATAAATTAGGCTGTTAAAAAACACAAACAACAAAAAAGTGGGACGATTCCCTACAAAACAATAAACGGACGAAGCTTTTTTACTTCGTCCGTTTCGTTTTATAATGCGTGTCAAAATGCGGGCGAACACTGTTCGCCACTACAAATAACTACATAATTATGCGCTTATTTTTTATCCTGTGACCTTTTTCTCAAACATGAACATTCCCATGACATCGTTCATTATGCTGTCAGAAGCGACCTTCTTGCTGTTCTTTGTCATTTGCCTTACGACAGTCTGACCGTCATTCTTGCCGAATATCATAACATAATCGTCGCCGCTTTCGGAAGTTCCCTCATAGGACACCTGATTTTTAAAGATGTTATATTTCCACTTGCCGTCTTTGAAATATGCGTCAACGGCTTCACCGTAATTTTCGCTTGCCAATTTCATTTCGGTATCGAAATCGTAGGTGGAATGTCTTACGCTGAATATTCTAACAAAGGCGATCACAAAATATATCACCAATATTACCACTGTGATCTTAAGCAGAGTCTTTAGTATCTTTTTGCCCTTACCATAATTCTCTTTGCCGCTGCTTGAATGTTCAGTTGGGGTGCGCCTATAGTCTGCCGCACTCATTTCTCTGTTTCTGTCTGTCTCTCTTACACGCTTTGCCTTACGAGCTTCCTGCTCACGGCGCATTCTTTCCTCTGCTTCGGCTCTTTTCGGGTGTTCGTAAACACGCTTCGGTATGCCCTGTATCCTTGAACGGTCTATAAACTCCTGCTCGCCACGTCTTTGGGTCGATGAGGCGATAGGTACCATTTTTCCGCAGTTGGTGCATATCTTAGCTCCATCCTCCAGCTTAGAACCGCAGAATGTACAATGTCTGCTCATTATTACCAATCCTTTACACACTTAGAACTGTTTTGTTTGTCGAAGTTTTTTCTATATCTATGTTGGACTATCCGCCCATTTTCTTTATCTGTCTTTATAAATATCTTACAACGCCCACAACCTTGCCAAGTATGCTTACTTCGTCTACTATGATAGGGTCCATGGTATCATTTTCAGGCTGAAGTCTGTAATGGCCGTCCTCTTTATAGAAAGTCTTTATGGTAGCTGACTCGTTGTCAACAAGTGCGCAGACTATATCGCCGTTTTCTGCATATGGAGTCTGCTCTATAACTACCATATCTCCGTCAAGGATAGCGGCGTTTATCATAGACTCTCCCCTTACCTTTAGGGCAAAAAGCGGATTGCTGTAATGCCTTGCAGGCTGGAAGCTTATATAGTCTGTTATCTCCTCAATGGCAGTGATAGGGATACCTGCGGTGACAGTTCCCACAAGGGGGATCTTCATGCCGTTGCCGCCTGTGAGCCTTATGGCTCTGTTCTGGTTATTTCCCTTTTCAAGAAGACCTTTTGCGGTGAGATTATTTATATATCTATGGGCTGTTGAGGTAGACTTAAAGCCAAACTCTGCACAAATCTCTCTAACTGTGGGCGGATAGCCCTCTTCTATGCGATCCTTTATGAACTCGAATACCATTTTCTCGTTCTCGGTTACTTTTCTCATAGCTCCGTCCTTTCTGTTATATCAATAAATCTTTATCTTCTAAACCTAAAGCTCTTTTGCAAGCCTTTTTGCAAGCTTATAGACATCTCCGCAGCCAAGAGTTATAACAAGGTCGCCCTCTTTGCAGTTTTTCTTTATATAGTCGATACACTGTGAGAAGTTATATTCCTTCTGCTGTGCAGTCTGCTTATCAACAAGCTCGTGGTCGGTCTTGAACCAAACTGCATTTGGTATCTTCTCTGCAAGCTGTTCAGCATAAACACCGTCGGTATTTTTCTCACGGCTTCCCATGATATCCGTTACAACGGCAATATCTGCAATAGAAAGCGCTTTCACAAAATCGTTCATGAGTATCTTTGTTCTTGAATAGGTGAAAGGCTGGAAAACTGCCCACACTCTGTTGAAATCAAGACCCTTTGCGGCTTTCAGTGTACACTCGATCTCCTTTGGGTGGTGAGCGTAATCGTCAACGATAGTAACGCCCTTGACCTCGGCTATCTTCTCGAAACGTCTTATTGCGCCAAAGAAAGTATCAAGTCCCTTTTCGATACCCTCCCATGAAACGCCTGAATATCTTGCGGCAGCGATGGCTGCAAGGGCGTTCATGACGTTATGGTCGCCGGGAACGTGGATAGTAAGCTCTCTGACAAACTCGCCCTTATGATAAAGCTCAAAGCGTGTCTGCAAGCCTTTTTTGGACTTTATAACAGCGGAATAATCGTTTTTCTTATCCCAGCCGAAGGATATCATTTCCTTGTCGACACCCTCGACGGCTTTCAGAGTATTTGCGTCGTCGCCATTATAGATAACGGCTTTTGAAGCCATGGTTGCGAACTTATGGAAAGACTTTATGATATTCTCGATATTTTTGAAATACTCAAGGTGGTCTGCGTCAACGTTCAGGATAATTGAAACGTCAGGGAAAAGTCTGAGAAAGTGATCCTCAAACTCGCAGGATTCGCAGACCATAGTTTGTGATGAGCCTGCCTTGCCTGAGCCGCCTATGCTTGGGAGCTTTCCGCCTATAACGCAGGAAAGGTCAGTACCCTCCTGAACGAATATCTGTGTGAGCATGGAAGAAGTTGTGGTCTTTCCGTGAGTGCCTGAAACGCAAAGAGCGTTCGTATACCAGCTTGTGACAAGACCAAGTATCTCGGCTCTTTCACAGCAGATCGCACCGCTTGCCTTTGCGGCGATAAGCTCAGGGTTATCTGACATTATTGCGGCGGTATAGATTATAAGGTCTGCACCCTTGATATTCTCGGCTCTCTGACCGAGGAAAACTTCGATGCCAAGCTTTCTTACGGCTTCAAGAGTTTCAGTTTCGTTATTGTCTGAGCCTGTGATGAAATATCCCTTTGAATGGAATATCTGCACCAGAGGGTACATACCAGAGCCGCCTATACCGATAAAATGAACGTGCTTTATATTTTTCAAGATCTCATTTGTTATCATCTTTGTAATACTCCTTAGAATAATAGATAATTCAGAATGTATGTTTATTTTATTATATAACATTTCTAAAAAAAAATAAACCCCTTTTTTGATTATTTTTCAAAAAAAGAGGTAAAAATATTACTACAGGCATTACATCACAAGAAAGGACGCATGAAAATGACTATAACAGAGGTAAAATTCAGAAGATTTATAAACGAGGGCAAGCTCAGAGCCGTTGTGAGCCTGACCTTTGACGGCAGTTTTGCGGTACATGATATCAAGATAGTGCAAGGGGAGGAGCGACTTTTTGTGGCTATGCCAAGCCGCCGTGATGACAACGGGGTTTTCCGTGATATCGTTCACCCCATCGACAGCGAGCTTCGCAATGAGATAGAGGAGGAGATACTTTCTGCTTACCGCATGGAGCTTGACAGGCAGGCGGCGGAACAGCAGGATTTAAGCTGAGAACGACAAAAAAGCCGATAAAACAGGCATAAAAAAACGGGCGAACAATGTGAAATGTTCGCCCTATTATTTTTTCTGCTTTTAGCCCCAAATTTTATCGCCCATGTTTGAGAGATAAGCTGTAAGCTCCTCCGCCATTTCATACTGCTCAGGAAGTCTTGGGTGACCGGGGGTCGCCTTGCCTGTTCTTGTGAACATGAAATGTGTTATCTTCTGGTCATTAAGCTCGTTTGCTATCTCGTCAACGGCTTTATCCCACTCCTCACCGTGGCAGAGAACTGTCAGCAGAAGCACGAATGTTGCGTTTGGATACTTGCTTTTAAGGTCAAGGATAATGCTCTTGTAGGCATTTTTCCACTTTGCTCTGTAGTCAGGGTCGGCGATATCGAAATCCTCGTGACCCTCGTTATGCGGGTCGTTCTGACCCACTGCAAAAAGCACAACGTCAGGGGTATAATTCTCAAAATCCCAAGGGGTCACGCCCTTTGCGCCCTCCGGGAAATAGCAAAGCTTATTGTATACAGACTCCATGCCGATAAAATTCGGAGCATGATAATAGCCAGTGTTGTCGAAAATTGCGATACCGCCCTGTGCGATATTATGTATCTGTGCACCGAGATTTCTTGCTGTTATCATTGCATAGCTATGCCATGCGTTATCGTAAACTCCCTGATGATCCTCAGGGTCACAGCTTGCAACAAAGTCAACTGCCTCGCACACTGCGCCTGCAGAAACAGAGTCGCCATAGCACTCTATTTTTCTTGCAGGGAGAGGGGAATTTTCAAGGACTTCTTCGTCGCTGTCTATCTCAAAACCCACGAACTCAAAGTAATGGGAAGCGTCCTGCCTTTTAAAAAGGGTGACGGTATGAGTGCCTTTTTCAAGGTCACAAGCGATATCAAGGGTGATATCCTCGTCATTTTTATCGAAAGTCACCTTGCCCTCTTTGCCGTCCATAACAAAGCCAAGCTCCTGAATGTTGAAATACTTATGGTTTTTTATCACGGCGGATACGCTTGTGCCTGTGAAAGTCATTTTTACATTTGAGCCTGCGTAATAAAACTCAGGGCGTGTTTTGTGGGAAAAGTCTATTCTGCCCATATAAGTAAGAAAGCTGTTGTCTGCTGTTATAAGCTTTTTATTCTCTGCCATTTTTTCATATCCTTTCGATACTATGATTTTTTTGCATATGTTTATTTTAGCTTTTCAAGGCGTTTTTGTCAAGGATATAAAACGTTTTCACAGAAATATTTTTACACGGAGCGAATATACATAGATAAGAAAAATATCAGGGGGTGCTTTTATGAATGATACTCAGGGCAGGCACAATGCCATTCTTGAAAACAGACAGCGTTTACAGCTTTCGGGCGTAACGGACGTTGACAGCTTTGACGAGGATGAGATAAGGCTTTTCACACAGCTTGGAGAGCTGACGATAAAAGGCAAAGATCTGCACATAAACGAAATAAGCGTTGAGTCGGGAGATGTTTCCGTGGAGGGAGATATCTGGGCTTTGGTTTATGGAGAAAAGGACAGAAAGAAAAAGCTCTCGGCGATAGGGAAGATATTCAGATAGCCTGTATATGCGTATTCAGGAGGTTATGCAAGTACAAGTAAAAGTGTATGCCATGTCATTGCACGGTGCAGAATGGCGGAGAAAGGGGAAAGAAAAATGGAAGAAATGCAACTGGGGCTAGAGCTTGAAAGGGAGCTTTTTCTGCTGTCTGTGGTTCTGGGCTGCGGACTGGGGCTTTTATATGATATTTTCAGGGTATTCAGGGCGGCTTTGCCACATGGGAAGATACTCACCTTTTTTGAGGATATCATTTACACATTTCTTTACGGCTTTGCACTTTTCACATTTTGCACCGGGCTGACGGGGGCTGTAAGAGGGTTTGTTTTAGTGGGTATGCTCATAGGCTCTGTGATAGAACATCTTACTGTAGGAAACGCTGTTGTATCCGTGCTGAGAAGCCTTTTTTCGATCATCAGAAAACTATTTGCTAAAACGTTTTCGCCTGTGGTTAAATTTATTACCAAAAGAGCAGACGGTTTCAGGGACTGTTTTGTGAAAAAGTGCAAAATTTCCTCTCTGCGAAAAAAAACTTCTAAAAGCACTTGAAAACTCTCTTTTGATTAGTGTATAATAGAAAAGAGTATAGGTAACGCCTCATGACAGTTATTGGGGTATTGCTTATGGAAAGGTCGGTTTTGTAATCAAAAAAGGAGTACGCAATGCTAGGTTTTAAAAATAAAACGTCCGAAACGGCTGACGCTGAAAAGGACGCTGCAAAAAAAAATCCAAAGCCGAAAAGATCAAGATTTGTTAAGCTTCTGACTATTTTTGCTGTTGCCGCTCTTGTTGTTTATTCAGGGGTGACTATCATCTCACAGCAGGCGCAGATAGCACAGCTCAGAAAAGAGTCAGACGCTATAAATAAAAAGATAACCGCCGCCAAGCAGCTCAATGATGAATACACAAGGCTGCTCAGTTCTGACGACGAGGCGGAGTATATGGAGAAGATAGCTATTGAAAAGCTGGGCTATGCTTATCCTAATGAGCGCAGATTTTATATTGTAAACAACAGTGACTAAGGCAAACACGGTCTTTTGACCGTTCATATAGCAGAATTTTTATTGCAGAGAGGACACAAAGATCAAATGCAGCTTGAAGTAGGAAAAATTTATGAAGGAAAAGTAACAGGTATCACAAAATTCGGAGCATTTGTGGAGCTTGACAAGGATACGACAGGAATGGTCCACATCTCGGAGGTTGCGAACACATTCGTAAACGAGATAAAGGATCATCTTACCGAGGGTCAGACCGTCAAGGTAAAGGTGCTTAATTTAGGCGACGACGGAAAGATATCGCTTTCTATCAAGAAAGCTCAGCCTGCGCCACAGAGAAAACCAAGAGAGAACGGTCACCAGGGTGGCAGAGAGGGCAGACCTAACGGTGGTCAGAGAAATTTCAACCGTCAGGGAGGCAATTCTCAGGGCAGACCCAGAAACGACTATAACAGGGATCGCAACAAAGACAGAGTGCCACAGGATTTTGCTAAAAATCCGCCTCCGGTATACAATGCTGACAGCAATTCAGGAAACGCTGATTTTGAGGATATGCTCAGCAAGTTCAAGGCGTCAAGCGAGGAGAGATTTTCTGATCTGAAAAAAGTCATTGACAACAAGAGAAAATCTCCGTCAAGAAGAAAATAGATACCGATACATAAAACAGAGGATATTCAGTCATGAAAAATTTCAAAAAGACTTTTGCGTTTATATTTTTCATGCTGGCAGGAATAATACTTGGTGCGTTCATAGCTTACGTCTGTGAGGGCAAGGATTATGTGGGCTGGCTTGCATGGGGAAAAAATGTAGGCGTTGAAAGCTTTGCTATAGACCTGTATGTGATAAAATTCAATATAGGTCTTATGGTCCATGCAACTATCTCGCAGATATTCACTATTGCTGCGGCGCTTATAGTGTTCTCAAAGACCTGCAAGGGGCTTTAAGGAGAGTAAATTTAAAAATGAGATTTCTAAAAACAGCAGCAGTGGCTTTAACAGTGGCTGTCTGCCTTTTATGCACTTCCTGCGGTACGCCTGAGCTAAAGCATGACACATTGGTATATCAGGCAAGGGAGGACTATGCGACGCTTGACTCCGCAAAAGTCGTTATAACCAACGAGGACACCGGTGATATCGAGCAGGAGTTCGCTTTCAAGTATGACGAAAAGGATGTGCTGACCTATTCTTACTACGGCAAGAACGGTGGAAAGGAATACGCTCAGTATAACAACGGAATCGAGAGCTACACCTATGATAACGGAGAATACTCACATTTGGTAAAGGGCGACAAGGACTTTTCAAAGTACACAAGAAAGGCAAAGCACCCACAAGCTGACGAGGGTATGCTGATGTTTGCACCGAAAGCTGTTGAGTCTGTTTCCGACATTATCGGTGATGACGGCTCTGTTACTGTGACGTATGTTTATGACGTTTCAAAGCTGGGAAAGGACGCTGAGGAGATAGGCACAAAGGGCTTTTCCACCACCTACTTTTTCGACAAGGACGGCGGTCTTGAATACTTCACTGAAAACACTGTCACAAAGAACGCTCAGTACAACTATCGTGTTGACATAACAGAAAGAAACTCTGTTGACAAGATAGAAAACAATGTTGAGCAATACAAAGGCAAATAATTTACTGCATACAAAATGTATTGGCGACCTTAGGTCGCCCGTTGATCTGATACTTTTTAGACATTCCAAACAGGCTGCAAAAACAGCCTGTTTTATTTTTGTCAAGAAGCATATTTACGCCATTATCAAAAAAAAACGCCCCAACTTAATGGGACGTTTTTATTTTTGTTATAATTTGCTCTCTGCCAGTATTCTCTGTGGCTCGGCAAGCATTTGCTTTGCTTCCACAAGGGTCTGCCTTATCTCGTCATTATCATAAACCATCATGAGCTGCTGAGCCTGATTGAGGGCTTCTCTGCCCATTTCCACCTGATACTGATAAAGGCTGTCGAGCCTTGCGGCTGCCTTTGTTTCAAGGTCCTGATAAACTGTTTTTATATCCTTGACGATATTATTTCTGATATCGTCATAGTTTTCAAGAGCGATATCAATTATATCGGTCTGCTTTTTCTTTTTAAGGATAAGACTGAAAACTGACATTGTGGCAGGCGGAAAGGTTTCGCTGGTGCCGAAAAGCTGAACACCCATAACAGAACGTGTTACGTTCTTGTTCAAAGAGGTCATTATCATTTCCACTGACGGAGCCTTTGCCGCCTTTGAAAGATCGTCTATACCAAGGGCGGAGGCAAGCTCTCTGCCGGTGCCTTCCACTATCTCAGCTATCCTGTCTCTATGGCTCTCGATACAATTTCGATATGCTTCGCCCACCTTTTCCATAAGGAACGAATAGAAGTACTTTTCTATATCCTCAGAGCTGTAAAGGTCGTTTCCGTCTGCGTCTTTTCCACGGCAATCCAAAATGCTTGCTCTCAGCTTTGAGAAGAACTCATACATCCAAGCTTCGGCTTCCTGCTGCATTTCGATAATAGAAAGGTGCAAAGCAGGCTTTTTCTCCTCCAGAGCCTTTGAAAGCATTTCACACTGCTCATCAAACTCTTTTGCTCTGTCGGCAAGCTTCTGCTTGTCAAGCTCTGCCATATCGCTTATAAGTCTAAGCTTTGCGGCTGTTTCATCGCACATCTGCGAAAGCATTGTAAGAACACGCTTTGAACGTATAACGTCCTTCTGCATGATTATATCACGCTGCAAAGACAGCTCGAACTGGAAAAACTGAGTTTCGTAAAACTCTCTTGTACCCTTGTCCAGCGGTCTTTCCCTGCCAAGCTTTCGGCTAAGCTCGTCTGCACCGCTTATGCCGTATACGATAGCGTTAGGCACTATCCTCTCGGATATGTTTCTCACACGCTTTAGTATTTTATCAGCGTCCTTCTGAGAGTTCATTGCGTCTATCATATTCACGAGGATATAGAGCATACCAAATCGCTGAGGCTGGACATGGCTTGCAAGAAACAACTGCTCGCTTTCAGAAAAAGGCAACAGGCATGATGCCGCATACATGATAGCGTCGGCATTGACAATGTAATCCATTACCTGCTTATCAAGGCTCTCCAAATCGGAAAGACCAGGAGTATCCACTATCCTTATCTCTTTGAGTATAGGGGCGTTGTCCTTTATTTGAACATAGCTTATTTTTGCAGGGAAAAGCTTCATTCTCTGCTCAAGCTTTTCTCTTGTAATATCCTCCAGCGACAGCGGCACTCTCATGCCGTTTTCAAGGATAGCTTCCACATACTGTGTATGACCGAAAGATATCTCGTTTATAGTATAAGTTTCAGGTGTAACGTTTATAGGTGCAAGCTCCTTGCCCAGCAGGGCGTTTATAATGGTGCTTTTTCCCCTTTTGAACTCGCCAAGTATGACCAGCGTGAAAGGCTCTTCGCTTTTTTTCTCGATAAGAGCTTCCCAATCGTTCATTTCGCTGACAAAATCCTTGCCGAGCATTTTCGCTATCTTTTCATTTTCAACAAAGGCTTTAAGAGCGGTCTTTACCTGTGCAATATTCTGCTCCGCTGTATTGATATTAGCACTATCCACCTATCACGCCTCCGTTTCCGATTATAATACTGCTGCGCACATCACATATCTGACCTGAAACAAGGTGTCTGTCAGAATCCTCTGCGTCGCCGCGCCATTCATAAAGAACTGAGCAATACAGAAACTCAGTAGCTGCGACAACAAGCTTTTCAAGCTCGCTCATAGTATTATCTGTTTTCAGATTTCTTGAAGAAACTGCATGGACGCTCTCAGCCTTTTTGATAAGTCCGTCGGTATCCATATTCTTCTGCTGTCTGCCATAAAAGTCGATATAGCCCTTGTTATAAAGCCCTGTTATGACGCTTATGAACATTCCCGGCTTATCGAGGCAGATAATGCCTGCTCTGTTTGCAGTTATATCAGCATACTTCACCCACTGAACAAGCGCTGTATAAAGCTGATTGTTCACAGTCTGCTTATATGACCTTTCAACTGGTCTGTAAGTATACTTATTGTAATTGAGATATGTAAATGCCATATTATAGGCACAATGATTGTTCTGTATTCTTCCACACTCGCAGCCTATAAGGAACATAAGCTCCTCCTTGCTGCACATTTCCACTACCTGCTTTGAAAGCACGATACAAGGCTCGATGATATCGCTTGCCACAGAGTAGACCTGTGCTTTATCCATATCCCCTCTGACAAAGACGATAGGCACAACAAGCTCTAGCCGCTCGGCACACTTCTTCACAATGTCATAGATATCAGGATATTTCAGCGGGCCAACCTGCTCGCACTTAAGAAACAGGTGCTTTGCTTCGGCAGAAACGTCCTGCGAGCCTGCCGCCTTGACGAGCTTTCCCCAGCCCCCAAGTCCCATTATCTTCTGCCTTACGGCAAAGTCGGACTCAAAAGCATAGTCAAGCACGCCGTCAACTATATGGTTCTGATAGCTTCTTGTATAAGCGTTCAAATATGTGCGGAAGCTTGTGTCAATCTGTAGCAGCGGATTTTCCCTTTCCGTTGTATTTGTACTCATGACCTGTCCTCCCTTGATCCTAAAATAATATTTTTATATGACCGTCAGCTTTCCATAGCTTCGGTAAGCACACGTCTTACCTGATATGCTTCCTGAACTATAGCGCTTGCGCTCTCGGCAATATCATGGAGACGTTCCATTTCCTTCTGAGAAATATTGCTCTTTTCTGTTTTAAGATCATTAAGATTATCAAGTGTTTCCTGAGTATCACGAAGGATTATCTCTGTTTCGCTCTCGATCTTGCCCTTCAGACCCTCAAATGCTGAGAATACCTGACGGCGGACAGTTTCAGTGAAGTCATTATTGAGCTTCATTTCGTGGAACTGCTTTCTCACCTGAGTTTTAAAGTTTGACTTATACTTATCTATTCTTTCCTTAACAAGTATCTTATCAACGGCAAAGTTTGAAGTAAAAGTACCTGCAATGCCTGCAAGAGCCATAAGGCAGAGGGTCACTGGCAGGGTAGCGGTGATGCCAAAGAAGCCTGCAAAGAATATAGCAGTATAATAAGTAGCATAAAATCCTGCAAAGCCTGTCGCTCCGCCCAAAAGTGCGCCCTTTACGCCAGACTCTCTGAAGCCCAGGAACAATCCTCCGACGCCGTAAGAGCCGATAGCAACGCCGATTATCTTATCCATTACGCCGCCGTTCTTTGAAACTCTGTCGGAGATAGTGAACATCTGCTGGATCTTTGTAACGGACTCAAAGAACTCGTCCTCAAATTCCTGAAGTCTTTCAGCCTCACAGGAAACAGCGAAGTTTATGCTGTTTTGTATCTGCTCGCAGATTATCTGCGCTCTTGCCTCTATGCTCTCCTTTATTTTCTCAGTGAGCTTTGCGGTAACGAGCTTGAGCTGGTCTTTCTTGAAATCGTCAGAGGACATCTGGAAGTTGTCTATAACCTCCATAGCTGTCTGCTCGATATTTGTCCAATAGCTGTCCAGAACTGGCTGCAGGTCATTGAACACCTGATTTGCAGCGTCGTTGATCTTGACAAATTCCTGTCTTTTCTTATTTCTTATCTCACCTATCTCTTTGATAGCCTCGTCATACTTTTCCATGAACTCATCGTTAGCCATCATGAGTGCGTTTTCCTGCATAACAACGCTTCTGAGTATCTCAGTACCCGAATTTGTTATCTTGTTTGCAAGGATCTGCAATGCGATAACGCCACGCTCTTTTGTGAGCATGGTTTCAAGAGCCTTTTCAAACTCAGGGAAGTTACTCTTTTCAAGGGCTTCCTTATCCCCTGTTTCCTTGGCGGTAAGAGCCTGCTTTGCATAAACACCGATAACTCTCGGAGTTCCTATCTTTCTTTTATAGACCGCAAACTCACGGGAATCTTCGCCCATGACCTTTTTAGCCTTTTCCATAACGTATTTTCCGATACGTCCTCTTACAGTTTCGACTATCTTGTTCTCGTCTGCCTGTGAGAAAGTACCGAAGCAGTTTACAACGAAAATAATCCTTCCCACATCGGATGTGAGCATTTTCTTTTCCAAAAACTCTTTCTCAAACTGTGAGAAAGGGGAGTTTGCACTGATAACGAAAACGGCTGCGTCTATTTTCGGCAGGATAGACAGAGTAACGTTGGTCATCTGGTCGTCATCGTTAAGACCCGGAGTGTCTATGATATCCACGTTGTTCTTACAGAACTCGGTATCATAATAAACAGTGGCTTCCTTGACAGTTTCGGCTCTTTCCTCCGACTCTGCTGTAAGCTTTGTTACATAGTCCTCCAGCTTGTTTATATCCACCCTTTCACTTTTGCCGTTTTTGTATTCCACCTGCACATACGGCTCTTCGCTATATGTAACTCTGTTAAGGGTAGCCGTTGCAGGCAGCACGTCAGCAGGAAGTACCTCCTGACCCAGCATTGCGTTGATAAGGGTACTCTTTCCTCTCTTGAACTCGCCCACTATAGCGACCTCAAAATGCTCCTCGGCAGTTTTCTCCAATGTTTCCCGAATAGATTCCGCAGTATTGACAAGAGCGATCTCCTCGCTCAATCCAAGCAGCGATTTCAGGTTCTCTGTAAGACCCTTTACCGTTTCCTTATAGGACGCATAGCTGCCGTAATCAATTTGCTTTTTCATTACAAGCCTCCGTTCCTCATTTCTAAGGTAATATCTATACTATATTCCATTCATTTCCGCTGTGACACAATAAATATTACCGTGACATTATTTTAATTATAACATATTATTAAAACATAAGTCAAGAATTTACTTATAACAAGTACAAAAAACTACCCTTTTGTACAAATCAGCGTACACATAATATACATTTTGCACAATATGTGAGCAAAGGTGCAAAAAAACGCCCCGAAAATCGGGGCGTTGGTTTATCAAAGATGTGCCAGATAAGCGGGACGTCATATTTCTGCAAAGCAGAAATTATGCCGTTTCCCTACACATGACAATGTGTATTGTTTTAATTTTGTCCGTAATATGCGTTCTTTCCGTGCTTTCTAAGGAAGTGCTTGTCAAGAAGCTCCTGCTGCATATGACCTGTCTCAGGGTTCAGCATCATTGCGTGGAAATTCATGAACGCAGCCTCTTCAAGAACAACTGCGTTATGGACAGCCTCTGCGGCGTCCTTTCCCCATGTGAACGGACCGTGGCTTTTTACCAGAACGGCAGGTATCTGAGTTGCGTCAAGACCCTTGAAAGCCTCGATTATAACAGTGCCTGTTTCCTTTTCATACTCACCTGTTATCTCCTCAGGGGTCATTGCTCTTGTGCATGGTATCTCGCCGTAAAAATAATCTGCGTGAGTTGTTCCCATTGGTATAACACCTTTTCCTGCCTGAGCAAAAGATGTTGCCCAGCGACTGTGGGTATGTACTATTCCGCCCATATCAAAGGCTTTGTAAAGCTCCAAATGTGTTGGAGTATCGCTGGAAGGCTTATATTTTCCCTCCACAACCTTGCCGCTTTCAAGATCAACTACCACCATATCATCGGCTGTCATGCCCTCATAAGGCACGCCTGAGGGCTTTATGACTACAAGGCCCTTTTCTCTGTCGATAGCGGAAACATTTCCCCATGTGAATGTGACAAGTCCATATTTCGGCAGCAGCAGATTTGCTTCGCACACCTGCTGTTTTAATTCTTCAAGCATAAAATTCTCCTTTCGCTGATTTGGTAAATGCACCTTTTTGTCTGCTCATTTTCCGTCCAAGTGAATAGCTCACCGACAGTTTGAGCAGACAGTTGATTGGCAGGCGGTCTCAGGTCGCCCCTACGATTTATCTATGAATTTCTATGATTTTCTCAGAACTGTGCGTTTTTTTCTGCCGCCAATCCCTTTTTATATCTTTCTAAGAATGCTTTATAACCCTCTGAGCCTGTCTGCTCAGGCTGAGAAGTTGTCACTTCCATGTCTGCGAACACCTTTTTGTCAAGGAAGTCGGCAAGCTTTTCGCCATTTGAAAGCTCCATATAAGCTGCAAGGATAGCCATGCCCCATGCTCCGCCCTCGCCTGCTGTTTTCATCACTGAAACAGGGGTAGAAAGTGCGTCTGCCATAAGCTGTGAAGCCACTCCGCTGACCTTGAAAAGTCCTCCGTGACCTGTTATCTTTTCAGCTTTTACCTGCTCTTTGTCAAAGAGGATATCCATACCTATTTTCAGTGCGGTGAAAGAGGAATAAAGCTGTGCTCTGAAAAAGCTGCCCAAGGTCAAAGTGCTGTCTGGAGTGCGGAAATACATTGGTCTGCCCTCGTCAAGCTTTATAACAGGTTCGCCCGAAAGACAGTTATAGGCTGTCACGCCACCGCATGAGCTGTCGGCTGTCATGGCGTTTTTATATAGGGTTTCATAAAGCCTGCTCTTGTCTATCTCATTGCCTGTGAGCTTTGCGAACTCACCGAACATATTCACCCATGCGTCAAGCTCTGAACAGCAGTTATTGCAATGCACCATTGCCACAGGCGAGCCGTCAGGGGTGGTAACAACGTCTATCTCCTCATAAACACCGTTAAGTGGCTTTTCTAGGACGAGCATTGCAAATATGGAAGTGCCTGCGGAGATGTTTCCGGTCTTTTTCAGAACGCTGTCCGTTGCCACCATGCCTGTGCCTGCGTCACCCTCAGGCGGGCAGACCGGCACTCCTGCTTTGAGGCGTCCCTCCGGGTCAAGGAATCTTGCGCCCTCTTCTGTAAGAACTGCGCCCTTTTCTCCTGCATTTCTTACCGCTGGGAGGATATCTTTCAGCTTATGGTCAAAGCCTTTTTCTGCAAGGCTTTTTTCTGTAATCTCACAATACTCTTCTTTGTATCCTATGCCCTCCACAGGGAAAATACCTGAAGCTTCGCCAACGCCAACTTCAAAGCGGTCTGTGAGTTTTTTATGCACATATCCTGCAAGGGTATTGATATAAGCGATATAAGGAACATGGGCTTCTTTGTTAAGCACAGCCTGATAAAGATGTGCGATGCTCCAACGCTGTGGGATATTGAAGCCCAGTAGTTTTGTAAGCTCTCCTGCCGCCTGAGCTGTCATGGTATTGCGCCATGTTCTGAAAGGCACAAGAAGCTTGTCATTCTTATCAAAAGCCATATAGCCGTGCATCATAGCAGAAATACCCATTGCACCGTATGTTTCAGGATAAATGCCATACTGTGCCTTTACGTTTTCTGCAAGGTCTTTATAGCAGGCTTGTATGCCCCCGTGGATATCATCAAGAGAATATGTCCAACAGCCGTTCTCAAAGCGGTTTTCCCATTGCTTCGACCCTGATGCGATAACAGAAAAGCTATTGTCTATAAGAACAGCCTTTATTCTTGTTGAGCCAAGCTCTATGCCAAGATATGTTCTTCCCTGCAAAATTTTATCTTTTACTGTCATTTTTGACTCTCCTTATAGTCCTTATCTCATTGTCACAACTGCAACGGAGCATTTTGGCAGGTCTATCTCAAAGCCCTTTTCTGTCCATATTGCCCTATGCTCTTTCGGTGTTACTTTATCGCAGTTATCAAAATCGTTATAGTCCCTTACGTCATTGTCAAGTATCCTGCATTCAATGTTCTGATAATTTTCTCCTGCTATATCACAGCAGATATGAGCGTCATCATCTATAGAGCAATTCGCTATAGTGACAGTGAGGACGCCGTCCTTTACTGAGGCAGATTGTGATATCATCGGAATCTTTCCACCCGCCTGACAATTGTTGGCATAGCTGTAGCAAAGCTCGCCTCCCTGATGAGTTTTAAAAAGGTCAAAGACGTGATAGGTAGGCGTCTTTACCATTTTGTCCCCCTCTGTGAGGATAAGAGACTGCAAAACGTTCACAGCCTGCGCAAGATTTGCCATTACTACCTTATCGCTGTGGTTATTAAAGATGTTCAGGTTGCAAGCCGCCACGATAGCGTCACGCATTGTGTTCTGCTGATAGAGGAAACCTGGGTTTGTGCCCTCCTCAACGTCATACCAACAGCCCCACTCGTCAACTATAAGACCTATTTTACCCTCGGGGTCACGGCGTGACATTATCTCGCTGTGACGTTTTATAAGCTCGTCCATATATAGAGTTTTTGATATAGTTTCGTAATACTCCTCGTCTGAAAACTCAGTTGCACTGCCCTTTTTGTTCCAATCCCCTGTAGGAACGGTGTAATAGTGCAGTGAAATGGCCTTTGTATGCCACTCACCAAGGTTTGACATTACAACGTCCGTCCAGTTATAATCGTTGGAATTTGGTCCGCAGGCAACTTTGAAAAGCTCATTGCCGCTGAAATTCTTGCAAAAGCTCTGATATCTTCTGTATTCGTCGCAGTAATACTCAGGGCGCATCGAGCCGCCGCAGCCCCAGTTTTCGTTGCCTATACCAAGATATTTAAGCTTCCAAGGCTTTTCCCTGCCGTTTTTTCTTCTCAGGTCAGCCATAGGTGAAACGCCGTCAAAGGTGATATATTCTATCCACTCGGAAAGCTCCTGAACAGTGCCGCTTCCGAGATTTCCTGCAAGATACGGTTCACAGCCTATCTCTTCGCACAGGTCAAAGAACTCATTTGTGCCGAAAGAGTTATCCTCTGTCACGCCGCCCCAGTTTGTGTTTATCATTTTCTTTCTCTGGGATTTTTCGCCGATACCGTCCTTCCAATGATACTCGTCAGCAAAGCAGCCTCCCGGCCAGCGGAGAACAGGCATTTTTATCTCCTGGAAAGCTTCGATAACGTCTTTTCTTACGCCTTTTATGTTCGGTATCTCAGAATTTTCGCCAACGTACATTCCGTTATAGATACATCTGCCAAGATGTTCGGAGAAGTGTCCGTATATCTCCGGGTTGATGTGGGAACGTTTGTCTGCGGTATTGATAAGCATTGAAATATTCTTCATTGTGACCTCCTAAAAGTGTATGATTTTAGTTTCAATTATATTTTATCACTTGACAAAAAAACAACAATGATATATCCTATTATTATACTGATACATCATACGAAATTAGAAAGGAAAAACCTATGGAACTTCACGCTTTGGGACTAAACTACAGCCATGACGGGTCTTTTGATATACGCCGTCCAAACGGTTCGGGGGATAATCTTCTGCTTATATTCAAATCCTCTGCGGTGGTTCGTTTACACGGCAGAGAATACACAGTTTCCCCTGACAGCGCAATACTATACAAAAAAGGCACTGAGCAGATATACCGTGCCTGCAAGGGATTTTACATAAACCACTGGCTTCATTTCGATTGCGACGATAAGCTCACCCGTGACTATTCACTCCCATATGATACGATTTTTATGTTATCAGACGCAGAGAAAACTGAGGATATCTTATCCACCATAAGCAGACTCAGCTTATCTGAAAGCGGCAGGCGTGAGGATTATATCGAGCTTATGCTCAGAATGCTGCTCATAAGACTTGGAGAGGAATATTCTCTCAGCAAGAGCGGTCAGCCGCCAAGAAAGCGCAGTCACTACGCTGACGCACTTGAGCGGCTCAGGGCTGACATCTACAGCTCCCCCTCCGGGAGCAGGAACATTGCCGACATGGCGAAAGCCCTCAGCGTAAGCCCCTCCCACTTTCAGTATCTTTACACCTCACGCTTCGGTGTGAGCTGTTATGAGGATATACTCTGTGCAAGAATGAAAAACGCAGAATACTATCTTCTCAGCACTGACATGACAGTGAAAAACATTGCCGCCGTATGCGGATATGAAAATGACGTGCATTTCATGCGGCAGTTCAAACGCAGATACAACATGACACCCTCACAGTTTCGGCTTAAAAACAAGAAATAGGCATATGCAAAAAGCGGACGAAAAAACTCGTCCGCTTTTGTTCTGTCAAAATTCTGTTAAAAGGTATGCGACCAAAGTCCGCCCCTACAAAACAGCTTAATCTTCTATCTCCGACTGATCCTCAATGACAACAGGGTGACCGTCCTCGGTCATTATCATATCCCCTGCACTGCACTGAACAGCCGTTTGCTCTGCGGTTATGTCATTGGGTTTGAGTTTGAATCTTATTGCCTGCTTGCAGTTTTCTATCTCAACATATGTATGCTTTCCGCCCGACTCTCCGTCCAGCGTCCAAGGCACTTCGTTCTCACTTGTGAATGTGACCTTTGAGGTCTTGAACGTCACAAAATGCTTATCGTTGAGCTTATTAAGCACTGCTTCATTTATGGTGTTGCTCAGCTCGATAGCGTTCTTAGGTGTCTTTACCAGAACCCCCTCGAAAAGTCCGTCATCAAAACACACCCCGGAAGCGATAAGCTTTTTCATTCCGCCCACAGAGATAGTGTTTGAGATAAGACCGAGTATAAAGCTTCCTTCTATTACCTCGCCGTCATGCTCAACTCTCATTTGCTGACCTGTTATCTTTGAAAGCCTTTTTATCCCCTCTGCCACATATGCGGCATGACCAAACTTGTTTTTCATCGTTTGTGAGGTTTCATAGGAAACGTCAGTGAAAGCGCCAAAGCCTGCTACATACACAAAATACTGACCGTTGAACTTACCAACGTCATAATCAAAATACACGCCGTCAACTATCTCCCTTGCGGCGTCAAGCATTTTTTTCGGTATGCTCAAAGACTGCGCACAATCATTTGTTGAACCGGCAGGAATATATCCAAGCGGTATTTTCTTATCAAATGTCATCATTGCCTTGACAGCCTCAGACAATGTTCCGTCACCGCCTGATGTGACTATCATGTCATAATCCTGACCGCACTTGCAAAGCTTGTTATAGCCATCAAGCTTAGCCTGCGTAGGGTATGTGACTACCTCATAGCCGCCCTTTGTAAAAATATCCACAATGTCGCAAAGGTTATCTTTTATCTGTCCCTTGCCAGCATGGGGGTTGAACACAAAAAGCAATTTTTTCATTTTCCCAGCCCCTTTTCGTTTTTCAAATTCCTATTATTCTACTTTTTATCTATCTTTATTACACACTTTTTACATAGAGAATTATACCACAAATTTCACAAAAGTCAAGTATTATTGCGACAGCCGTCAAAAAATTCGTCAACAATCACAAACAAATTGTCAGCCAAACCACGAAGGTGACAAAGATAATAAGAGCAAAACATATAAAATAAGCAATACGGATAAACGGGTGATCGCTGTTCGCCCCTACATATAGAAATCAAGATCATCGCCGCAGGCGATACCTTAATTCCTCATTCCTCACTCCTCATTCCTCACTAAAAAAAATCAGTCTTTCGCCTCATACCAGCTCTTGCCGCTGTTTACGTCCACTGTCATTGGCACAGCAAGCTTAACAGCGTTCTCCATTTCATCTTTGAGTATCTTTTCGGCTCTATCCTTATCTTTTTCAGCCGCTTCTATAATAAGTTCATCATGCACCTGCAAAATAAGCCTTGCGTCAAGATCTTCTTCTCTGAGCTTTTTGTATACTCTTACCATTGCTATCTTGATGATATCAGCCGCCGCACCTTGGATAGGTGCGTTCATTGCCGCCCTCTTTCCAAAAGCCTGCAAGACCTTGTTTGAAGCAGAAAGCTCAGGGATATATCTTCTTCTGCCGAAAAGGGTGGTGACATAGCCGTTTTTTATGCCGTCATCAACTGTCTTATCCATAAATTCAGATACTTTCGGGAAGTTGTCAAGATAATTCTTGATGTATCTTTTTGCCTCTGCTACGGTTACTCCGATATCCTTTGACAGAGAAAATGCTCCTATGCCATAGATTATACCG
Source organism: Ruminococcus sp. AF37-20 (assembly GCF_003460465.1). Classification (NCBI taxonomy): domain Bacteria; kingdom Bacillati; phylum Bacillota; class Clostridia; order Eubacteriales; family Oscillospiraceae; genus Ruminococcus; species Ruminococcus sp. AF37-20. Next base: position 66,097 of record NZ_QTVE01000010.1, read on the forward strand.
AAGTTTACAGCCTTTGCCGCACTTCTCATTTCAGGGGTGACAAAATCCTCGGGGATATCAAAGACCTGTGCCGCAGTTGAAGTATGGATATCTCTGCCCTCTGAGAAAGCTTCCTGCATATTTTTGTCACCGCACACGGAAGCAAGCACTCTAAGCTCGATCTGGCTGTAGTCAGCGTCAAGAAGAGTATAGCCGTCCTCTGCAACAAAGAATTTACGCATATTCCTGCCTATCTCTTTTCTTACGGGGATATTTTGCATATTAGGCTCGGTGGAGGATATCCTTCCTGTTCTTGTTTCGGTCTGCTTGAAAACAGAATGGACTCTGCCGTCAGGGTGGATAAGCTTCAAAAGTCCGTCAACATAGGTGGAATTGAGCTTTGTGAGTGTGCGGTATTCAACGATAAGAGGCACGATAGGGTGCTTGTCCATAAGGCTTTCAAGAACGTCCGCATTGGTGGAATAGCCCGACTTTGTTTTCTTCTTTGCAGGCAGGCCTAAGTCCTCGAAAAGCACCTCCCCAAGCTGTTTTGTGGAAGCTATATTGAACTCCTTGCCTGCATACATATATATCTGCGAGGTAAGCTCGTCTATCTTTATTTTCAAGTCCTCGCCGAAAGCCTTTATGCCCTCTGCGTCAGCCTTTACACCGTAAAACTCCATTGAAGCAAGCACTTCGCAAAGTGGCATTTCGATATCGTCGAATAGCTTTGTCATTTCTGTCATTTCAAGCTGTTTTTTCAGATTTTCACTAAGAGCAGGCAGGCTTGAAAGGTCTGCATATTCCCCCATATCAGAGCGGTAAAGGCACTTATATGAAAGGCAAAGATTTTCCGCTGTATACTCGCTTGACTGTGAATTGAGAAGATATCCTGCAAGGTCGCAGCAGAAAGTTAGGTTTTCAAGGCAAGTGCCATTTGAGAACGCAAACTTATGGGCAGTTTTGCCCTCAAAGGTTATTTTTTCGCAGGCTGTTCCCATGAAAGAGGTGATAATTGCATTGTCCTCGGTGGTGTAGATAACATCGTTACAGAGGATAGAAAGCTTATTGTCGGCAAAGATAAAATATGCTGTTTTGTCCTTGCCGAGAACAGATATAACGCTCTCATCAAGTGGCCTGACCTCAAACTTAGGCAGGTCGGAAAGCTTGAGCTTGCTTTCCTGCACTGCGCTGTCAGCGCTTTCCACAGCTTTTCCGCTAAGACCCAATCTGTCTATAAGGCGCATCATTTCAAGGTCGGCAAGGAGAGCCTTTGTTTTCTCGGTATCAACCTCGCCCAGCTTATAAAACTCTGTAGCTTTATCCACAGGGGCTTCAAGACATATTTCGGCAAGGAAGCGGCTGTCTATAGCGTCCTGATGACCATTTTCAAGCTTTGTGCGCACAGACGGGGTAAGCTTGATATCTGCAAGGTGTTCATAAAGGGTCTTGACATCGCCTTCCTGCTTGATAAGGGAAAGTGCGGTCTTTTCGCCTATGCCCTTTACGCCTGAGATATTGTCTGAGGTATCTCCCATAAGAGCCTTTACCTCTATCATCTGACGAGGGGTAACGCCGTATTCTTCCATTATCCTGTCAGGGGTATATATCTTTGTTTCCTTTGTGGTGGCAAGGCGCACTGTCACACGGTCGGAAACGAGCTGAAAGCTGTCCCTGTCACCGGTGAGGATATAGCACTCGTTGCCTGAATCTGCGGCGGCTTTTGAGAGCGTACCGAGAATATCGTCTGCTTCATAGCCCTCGCACTGTACTATCTTTATACCAAGGTCGCCCAAAAGCTCTTTTATCACAGGCATCTGCTGAGCAAGCTCCTCAGGCATACCCTTTCGGTTGGCTTTGTAGGCGGCATTCGCCTTGTGTCTGAATGTAGGGGCTTTAAGGTCGAAAGCCACTGCCACGCAGTCAGGCTTTACCTCACCTATCTCCTTGAGGTAAATATTCATAAACCCCGTAAGGGCATTCGTGAACTGTCCCTTTGAATTTGACAGCAGCTTTATTCCGTAAAAAGCCCTGTTCATTATGCTGTTTCCGTCTATGGCTAGTAGTTTCATTTTTTATACCTCAAAAATAATTTTATTCCGAAATCTTATCCAGCGACAGCGTTGCAATGCCGTTAAGGCTTTCGTCTGCTCGTCTGCCTGCAAGATAGTCAAAATATCCCTGACAGGCTATCATTGCACCGTTATCGCCGCAGTATTTGAACTCAGGCATATAAAGCTTATAGCCACGCTTGTCACAGGCTTTCTGCAGCTTCTCTCTTACCCCTGAGTTTGCCGAAACGCCGCCTGCAAGCCCTATGGTAGTATACCCAAGATCTTTTGCGGCAAGCATTGCTTTGTCTACAAGAATGTCGGATATGGTGTTCTGGAACGAAGCCGCCATATCGTTCACATTGACAGTTTCGCCCTTTTGTGCGGCATTATGCACAAGGTTTATAACGGCAGTTTTTAGTCCGCTGAAAGAGAAGTCATATTCACTGCCCTGCACCTTTGGGTGAGGGAGCTTATAGGCATTAGGATCACCTGACTTTGCGGCATTGTCGATAAACTTTCCACCTGGATACTCAAAGCCCAATGTTCTCGCTACCTTGTCAAAGCACTCGCCTGCGGCATCATCTCTTGTTCTGCCTATAACATGATATCTTGAATAATCAAGCACCTCTACAATATGTGAATGTCCGCCTGATACGACCAAGCAAAGATAAGGCGGTTTAAGCTCAGGGTGGGAGATATAGTTTGCGGCAATGTGTCCTGCGATATGGTGAACAGGCACAAGAGGCTTGCCTGCACTCATGGCAAGTCCCTTTGCAAAGCTCACTCCCACGAGAAGTGCTCCGATAAGTCCCGGAGCATAGGTCACTGCAACAGCGTCGATATCCTCCATTGTGCAGTTTGCTTCTTCAAGAGCGGCTTTTGTTACCCATGTTATGTTCTCCGCATGGCGGCGTGAGGCTATCTCAGGCACAACTCCACCATAAAGCCTGTGTTCGTCTATCTGACTTGCAACTATATTTGAAAGCACCGTTTTTCCGTCTTCAACAACAGAGCAGGCTGTTTCATCGCAGGAGCTTTCTATTCCTAAAATCTTCATTTTATTACCCTCTTTTTATTTCGTAAATATACGCATATCATGTCCTTAGATTTACCCACAGAAAATTGGTCACTTCATTTCAACTCACACGCTTATGTGGAACGTGACTCAATAATCCGTCATAACACCATAATCCATAATTTGATTTCAACTCACACGCAGACAAATTGGAGCAAGCAGGCGACCAAAGGTCGCCCCTACGAAAAAATAATCATCGCCGCAGGCGATACCTTAATTCCTCATTCCTCACTCCTCATTCCTCACTTTTCAAGGAAGTCCGTATATCCGCTTCATTTCAGCCGAGTTTCCCCCGTCTGCGGAACGCACATACAAAGGCTTTTCTATCTGCACAAAAGGCTTTCCGCCCTTTTTGCCCTCAACGAGAATAAGCCATGGGGGACACTCTGGGTTTTTGTGAACTGTCCGCAAACGCTTCGGCTCGATGCCGTTGGCTCTCATTGCCGTCATTATATCGCATAGGCGCTCGGGGCGGTTGCATATGCAAAGCCTGCCACCGAATTTCAGATTTTTCTTTGCACATCTGCACACGTCATCAATGGTGCAGAGCATTTCATGCCGTGCGATAGAAACCGCTTCGCTGTCATTCTTCGCACCTGTGTTGTTTATCTTGTAGGGCGGATTGCAGGTGATAAGGTCAAGCTCTTTTTCGCTTCGCCAATCATTCAAGTCGCCCAAAACAGGCTGGATAGTATCTATTTTCGACCTCTCAAGAGATACTTTAAGCTGTTCGTGAGCCTTTTCCTGTATCTCAACTGCATAAATCTTCTGTGGCTTGTAAAATTTGTGCAGAAGAAGTGCTATTATGCCGCTTCCTGTGCAAAGGTCTGCGCAGATATCCTTGTGCCGTCCTGCAGAAAAATCCGCAAGCAGAAAGGCGTCAGTACCAAAGCGGTGTTCGTCAGATATACATATCTCAATGCCCTCGCCCAAGGACTCAAATGTAAAATCGTTATATGTCATTTATTTCTCCATTTTCAGTGGGTTGAAGTGCCATTAAAACAGCATTTTCCATGGGGGCGGTGTAGAAATTTTTTCTCATGCCTACCCTCTCAAAGCCCAATTTTTCGTAAAATTGTATAGCCCCAAGGTTTGATTCCCGCACTTCAAGATACCATTTTTCAGCCTTTGCGGCATTGTATGCGCTGTCAAAAAGGGCTTTTGCAATGCCCTTTCTGCGGAACTTCTCCAAAACGCCTATATTGTTTATCTCAGCTTCTCCGCAGACGCACCACACACTTATAAAGCCTGCGGCTTCGCCATTACAAAGGGCAAGAAACGATATATCGTCAGGGTTTGAAAGCTGTTTTTTGTAGGTTTCAAAACTCCAAGCTTCGGGCAGAATTTTCGCCGCAGTTTGTGAAAAAAGCTGTACGTTTTCCTCTGAAAGAGGCACAATGGTCACATCTGCCACCTTATTCGCCCTCTATTTTCGTGCCAACAAGGCAATACGCTTTGCAGTCGCTCAGAATTTTGACTTTTACATCATGGAAGCCACGCTCTCTAGCCATTGAACGCACCTGCTGAGGAGTGAACTTGTCAAAACCTGTGTCGCAGTACGGGAGCTTATCAAGGTAGCCCTTTGTATAGAATGTGCAGATAAAATTGCCGCCGTCTTTGAGAACTCGCCTTACCTCGTCAAGAACTTTTGCGGTGTCCTCCCAGAAATAAATGGTGTTCACAGTGTAAACAGTGTCAAAAAAATCGTCATTATAAGGAAGCTCCTCAGCTTTTCCCTGCTGTAAGATCACCTTGTTGGTATTCACTCCGTCACGGTTTTTTCGCTTGGCTTTTTCCACCATATCAGCAGAAATATCAATGCCATAGAATTTAGCGTTTATATTCTTGCTAAGCTTTTTGATAGTCACACCGTTTCCAAAGCCTATATCCAATATCCTTGCACCGTCAAGCTTGCAGACAAATTTTTTCACCGCTCTGTAGTGCTCTGCATTGAAAAAATTCATGAATTTTGCACAGGCTATACCGCCCAATCCCTCTGGGTCAGCAAACTGTCCGCCTATGTATTCTTTTATGCTCATAAAATCACCTCAAAAAATCTAAATTAATATATAATACAAATGCGAAAAAACAAGAAAATAAGCTGTGATGGGCAAGCGACCGAAGGTCGCCCACAAGAAATAAACATCGCCGCAGGCGATACCTTAATTCCTCATTCCTCACTCCTCATTCCTCATTTAAACAAGAGTCCGTAAAGCTCCCCCTTAGAAAAACCCGTCGCCTTTGCTATCTCACGGCAGGCGTCAGCTCCACGCATACCCTTTTCCACAAGGGCTTTTACTTGTTCCAAAGCTTCCTCTATATTCTCCGCAGGGCAAAGCTCGTCCTCTTTTGCACCCTCGATAACAAGCACAAATTCGCCCTTTGGCTTGTTGGCTTCATAATACTCTACAGCCTGCGCAAGAGTGGTGCGGAAAACTTCTTCGTGTATCTTTGTAAGCTCCCTGCAAAGAGATATTCTTCTGTCACCGAAATATTCCAGCATATCCTTCAAAGTGTAGATGAGCTTGTGGGGCGCTTCATAGAAAATAAGAGTGTTCGTGCAGTTTTTCACCGATGCAAGATGATTTAATCTTTGCTTCTTGGTGGTTGACAAAAAGCCCTCGAACTGAAATCTTGCAGTGTCAAGTCCGCTTATGGCAAGTGCTGATACCACCGCTGACGGACCCGGTACTACCTCCACTTTCACACCGTTTTCAGCGCACAGCTTCACAAGAAGCTCCCCGGGGTCTGAAATGCAGGGCATACCGGCGTCTGTGACGATAGCGGCGTTCTCGCCTGCCATTATCCTGTTCAAAATGCTCTCGCCCACCTGTTTTGCATTGTGTTCGTGATAGCTCACAAGTGGCGTTTTTATGTCAAAATAATTGAGAAGCTTTGCGGTAACTCTTGTGTCCTCGGCACAGATAAAATCAGCCTTTTCCAGAGTCTCAACTGCACGGTATGTCATATCTCCAAGGTTGCCTATAGGCGTTCCTACTACGGATAAAATTCCCATTGTTTATTCTCCTAACTCGTTTGCAAGTATGTGGTCTATCATCTCATAAAGGTCAGAAATGGTATTAAGCCCACCGCACTGCGCTCTTAGCCTTGCAGAGCCTTTCAGCCCTTTAACATACCATGCGCAGTTTTTTCTGGCTTCTTTCATGCCCTGACGTTCGCCCTTGTATTTGCATATAAGCTCGCAGTGCTTTTTCATCACTGCCATTTTTTCTTCTATGCTCACCTCAGGAAGCTTTTCCCCTGTTTCAAGATAATGCTTCACGTCACGGAAAACCCATGGTCTGCCGTAGCTTCCTCTGCCTATCATCACAAGGTCACAGCCAGTCTGCTCATACATTGCCTTTGCGCTTTCTCCGTCAACAACGTCGCCGTTGCCTATAACGGGTATCTTAACGTTGGCTTTTACCTGCCTTATTATATCCCAATCGGCTTTGCCTGAATAAAACTGCGTTCTCGTCCTGCCGTGACAGGTGACGGCGCTTGCCCCTGCCTGCTCGATGAGCTTTGCAAACTCCACTGCATTTATGCTGTTTTCGTCCCAGCCTGCACGAAATTTCACTGTAACAGGGCAGTTTGCGTTTTTTACCACCTCTCTGCATATCTCTGCCGCAGTGTCAGGAAGCTTCATAAGTGCAGAACCGCTGCCGTTGCCAACTATTTTCGGCACAGGACAGCCCATGTTTATATCAATGATATCAGGGGAATATTCGTTTAGCTTATAGGCTGCTTTTCCCATATAATAAGGATCTTCCCCGAAAAGCTGCAAAGCATAGGGGCGTTCCTCTTTCTCAATCTCGCAAAGACGTGCAGTCTTTTTGTCACCAAAGCACAGACCCTTCGAAGATATCATTTCGCTCACAAGATATGACGCACCGTATTCCTTGCACATAAGACGATATGATTTATCTGCCACCGACGCCATGGGTGCTAATGCGGCGGTCTTTTCTATTTCAACGTTTCCGATAAAAAAACTGTTCATCAAGTCAAATTCTCCTAATATGTTCCAATACATGAATAGTCATAGCGATACTATTTTATTATAGCACAATGCGTGATTTTTTGCAACGATAAAAAGCCATATAACTACACAAAGTAATAAATCGCTGAAACGCCTTGACATTTGCGGAATTTTGCTATAAAATATAATGGTAGTATTATATTTTGTATAAGGAGAATGTTTCATGAATAATTCTGAAAAAACCATGGATAAGATCGTGGCTCTCTGTAAAAACAGAGGCTTTGTATACCCTGGAAGCGAGATCTACGGCGGTCTTGCAAACACTTGGGACTACGGTCCGCTTGGCGTTGAGCTGAAAACTAACATCAAGAACGCTTGGAGAAAGAAGTTCATTCAGGAGAACAAGTACAACGTTGGTCTTGACTCCGCTATCCTTATGAATCCGCAGACTTGGGTGGCTTCAGGTCACATCGGCGGATTCTCTGACCCTCTTATGGACTGCAAGGACTGTAAGACACGTCACAGAGCGGACAACCTTATCGAAGATTTCGACGGCACTAACGTTGCAGGCTGGACAAACGAGCAGATGATGGACTACATCAAGGAAAAGCAGATTCCATGCCCAGATTGCGGCAGCCACAACTTTACTGATATCCGTCAGTTCAACCTTATGTTCAAGACATTTCAGGGTGTAACTGAGGACTCAAAGTCTGAGCTTTATCTGCGTCCTGAAACTGCACAGGGCATCTTTGTAAACTTTGCAAATATCCAGAGAACAACAAGAAAGAAAGTACCTTTCGGTGTTGCACAGGTAGGTAAATCGTTCAGAAACGAGATCACTCCGGGTAACTTTATTTTCCGTGTTCGTGAGTTTGAGCAGATGGAGCTTGAGTTCTTCTGCAAGCCAGGCACAGATCTTGAGTGGTTCAACTACTGGAGAGGCTTCTGCAAGGATTGGCTCCTTAGCCTTAACATCAAGGAAGAAAACCTTCGTCTGAGAGATCATTCACCTGAGGAGCTTTGCTTCTATTCAAAGGCTACAACTGACTTTGAGTATCTCTTCCCATTTGGCTGGGGCGAGCTTTGGGGCGTTGCCGACAGAACTGATTATGACCTTAATCAGCACATCAAGACAAGCGGCAAGAGTCTTGATTACTTTGACCCTGAAACAAACGAGAGATATGTTCCATACGTTATCGAGCCTTCCCTTGGCGTTGAGAGATTGTTCCTGACAGTTGTTTGCGAGGCATATGACGAAGAGAACATCGGCACAGAGGAGAAGCCTGACGTTAGAACTGTTATGCGTTTCCACCCTGCACTTGCTCCTTTCAAGGCTTGCGTTCTTCCGCTTTCCAAGAAGCTCAGCGAGCAGGCAGGCGAGCTTTATGCAGAGCTTTCAAAGCACTTCCTTGTTGACTATGACGAGGCAGGTTCTATCGGTAAGAGATATCGCCGTCAGGACGAGATCGGTACACCATTCTGCATCACATATGACTTCGATTCTGTTGAGGACGGCTGTGTAACAGTAAGAGACAGAGATACAATGGAGCAGGAGCGTATCAAGATCGACGAGCTGGTAGCTTATATCGAAAAGAAGATAGCTTTCTAGTAAAATAAAGATCTTTGCGGGCGGACGGTTTGTTCGCCCGTTTTTTATACCCGTTTTTACAATAAAAAGCTTTACAAAATTGGCGAGTTGTGATATAATATGTTTGTATATTTTTACGAAAGGACGTCCTTGCCATAAAAAATATATTCGACTCACATTGTCACTATGACGATCACGCTTTCGATGAGGACAGATACGAAGTCCTTGACAGACTTCTTTGCGACCCTGACTCTCCTGTAGACAAGGTCTGCCATGCTGCAACAGACGAAAGATCGTCTTTGTTCGGAATTGAAACTGCGAAAAAATATGAGAATTTCTATACCTCTGTGGGCTTTCACCCTGAGTGTATGGATACTCTTCCTGAAAATTATATGCAGGTGCTTGACGAGCTTTATTTGAAAGCCTGCTCTACTCACAAGCTTGTTGCGGTTGGTGAGATAGGACTTGACTATCATTATGAGGGATATGACAAAGAAAGACAGATAAAGCTTTTTGACAAGCAGGTGGAATATGCTGTGAAGAAAAGTCTGCCTGTTATAGTTCACTGCCGTGAAGCCACTCAGGACTGCCTTGACGTGCTGAACAAATATGCGCCGTCAGGTGTAGTTCACTGCTTTTCAGGCTCGGCGGAGACCGCAGAGATAGTGCTTGGGCTTGGTATGTACATCGGGTTTACAGGTGCGCTTGCTTTTAAAAATGCTAAAAAAGCCAGACGTGCTCTTGAAGTTGTCCCAATGGACAGACTTCTTCTTGAAACGGACTGTCCTTATATGGCGCCCCCTCCTTACAGAGGACAGAGGTGCGAAAGCCCTATGATAGAAGAAGTGGCAAAGGTCGTGGCTGAGATAAAAAAACTCGATCCGCAGGAAGTGCTTGACATTACAAATAGAAACGCTTGCCACCTGTTCGGGATCGAATACGAGAAAGGATAAGAGAACAAAATGACAGAAACTATGTATGTAGTGATACCATGCTACAATGAAGAACAAATGTTGCCTATCACAGCGAAAGCGCTTATAAAAAAGCTCGATGAGCTGAAGGCAGAAGGTCGTATCGCACAGAACAGCAAGGTCATGTTCGTTGACGACGGCTCAAAGGACAAAACGTGGGAGATAATACAGAAGCTCCACGAAGCAAGCCCTGTTTTCACAGGTCTTAAACTCTCAAGAAACAAAGGTCATCAGAACGCACTGCTGGCTGGTCTGATGACGGCAAGAAACTATGCTGATATCATTGTTTCCATGGACGCTGACTTGCAGGACGATATAAACGCTATTGACGGCTTCCTCGATAAGAGGGCAGAGGGCTGTGATATTGTTTACGGCGTTCGTTCATCGAGAGAAAAGGATACCGCCTTCAAGCGTGGAACTGCTCAGGCTTATTACAAGCTTTTGGAGCATATGGGCGTTGAGATAACATATAATCACGCTGACTACAGACTTATGAGCAAAAGGGCTATAGACGCTCTGGCAGAGTTTAAGGAAGTGAATCTGTTTCTGAGAGGTCTTGTGCCTATGGTTGGCTTCAAGAGCGACATCGTTAAGTATGTAAGAAACGAGCGTGTGGCGGGCGAATCTAAATATCCGCTGAAAAAAATGCTTTCCTTTGCAGTTGAGGGAATAACCTCACTTTCTGTAAAGCCTATAAGATTTATCACCACCATCGGTATAATAGTATTTTTAGTATCACTTATAATGCTTATATATTTCCTTATAACATGGGCAGTGGGACACACTGTTCAGGGCTGGGCTTCAACTATCACGTCTATATGGGCGATAGGCGGACTTCAGCTTTTGGCTATAGGCATTATCGGAGAATATATAGGTAAGATCTATTTGGAAACAAAGGCTAGACCTAAATTTATAATCGAAACAAATCTTGAAGAAACAGACAAGGAGTAATTAAAAATGGCAGAACTCAAGGCTAACAATCAGAAACCAAATTTCGACAACAACCCTAAGCTTATAGAAGCTATCGCAGAAATGAGAAAGAATTTCTGTGCCGAAACTCAAAACAAGGTAATAAACACAGCACTTGCCTGCACATTTCTCGTGCCTGCAATGGTAGAAAAGACAACAGAGCTTGTTGCTGACGCTGAAAACCATGTTAATTTTGAGGACAAGAGCAAGGCTAAGTTCATTCTTCTCAACAACAACAAAACAAACGGCACATTTTTCCCTGTTTTCACTTCCCCGGAGGAGGCTAAAAAACTTCAGTATGACAAGCCATTCCAGAGCTTTGCAATGAGATTTCAGGATATAGCTGCTCTCACTGAGCAGACGCCAAAGGTACAGGGCTTTGTTGTAAACCCATTTGGCGAGAACCTTCCTTTCACTCAGGAAATGCTGGAGTCTATCAAGCAGACTCTTATAAAGGTAGCAAAGGAGCGCAAGGCGGCTAGAGAAGCTGCTGAAAAGGGCGAAGCTCCTGACATTGCTGTTACAAACAACGAAACAGCAGAGTAAGATACTTAAGCATATCGGAGGACGAACTGTGTTCGTCCTCTTTTTTTTACCTGTCTATAAAAATCTAATTACAGAAGTCCGTGTCTTATTTTTACGAAAACTATGCTTAATATGGTTGACAAAAATTATGCCGTGTGTTATAATTGTAGTAATATGGTGGGAAATAAAGCGTGTTATTTGTGCAGTGTTCACTATCACGCACCACGCAAAAGACTAAAAGGTTCTGCTTTTAGAAATTTTTTTCGTGATCTGAGGGAGTATATATGGCTAACGAAACTGAGCTTGAAAAAATTGACCGTGCTGCCGAATACTTTGAAAGATATTTTGAGTTTGAGGACGCTGTAACGGTCAGCAAGGAAAATAAAGAATACCTCAAAACTTATATCCATGACAACGATTATGTTGTTAAAAACTTCAATATAAAAAATAAAATAATTAAGTCTTTAGGCATAAGCATCGGCATTGGATTGGCAGCTTTCCTGCTGCTGTGGCTGCTCCTTGGCACAAAGCTTATTATAGTGGGCATTATTGCAGGTGTACTTATTTTTATCGGTGCAGGCGTTTTCGGTATCGCACTGAACAAATACAGACTTACTGCTGCTGAACAGAAGCAGGTTGAAGTGAACGAGGGCATCAACGAACAGATAATAATGCTTGATGACAGAATAAAGCAGGTAGAACGTCAGAGAGATGATTACTACAAGGCTCTTGAAAAGAGAGTGCCTTTCATGTCACTTGACTATATGAAGAACGTTCAGCAGATAAAACAGTTTCTTGTGGACGGCAAGGCTGACACCTGCGAGGAAGCTGTGGATATGTTCGAGGAGTCGATGCTTTTACAGCAAATGACGGATATCATGACAAAGAGCGAAACTATCGAACCTGTCAAGGACGATAAGGAACGTTTCGGCGACCCTTTGAAGATAATAAAGGAAAACAAGAAGAAACGCAAAAAGGAAAAGAAAGCAAAAAAAGACAAAAAGTAACTTTCGACCGCAGCAGCATTTTACGCCGCTGCGGTCTTTCTGTGAAGATCCACAATTTGCTATAGATAGGATAATGTATGAACGAGAAAAAAGATATTCTAACAAAAACATGGGTAGTGGCTGTCCTTGCGTCCATATGCTGTATGCTGTGGGGAAGTGCTTTTTCCTGCGTGAAAATAGGCTACAGCCTTATGAACATAACCACCAATGACAGCGGCTCCCAGCTTGTGTTTGGGGGCATAAGATTTTTTGTGGCAGGGCTAATGGCTCTTGCCATGGGAAGCGGAGCGGAGAGAAAAATTCTCCTGCCAACAAAGACTTCCATACCAAAGATCATGATAATAAGCCTTTTTCAGACAATTTTGCAGTATTTTTTCTACTACATAGGTCTAGCCCACACAACGGGGGTAAAGGCAGCGATAATAGTTGGGGCGAACGTTTTTATTGCGATACTGGTGTCATCGCTTTTATACAAGCTTGAAAAGCTCACCGCTGTGAAAATAGCAGGCTGTATACTTGGTTTTTCGGGGATAATCATTATAAATCTTGGGGGACTTTCGGGGGTAAGCTTCAATTTTCTCGGGGACGGATTTATTTTTCTTTGCACCTGTGCATACGCTTTTTCATCGGTGTATATGAAGCGCTATTCCGAAACAGAAGACCCTGTTATGCTTAGCGGCTGGCAGTTCGTTTTCGGTGGAGCAGTTCTCACTGTCATAGGCTTTTTAATGGGTGGCAGGCTTGGTCACATGAGCGCAAAGGCTTTTTTGATGCTTTTGTATCTTGCCTTTGTATCAGCGGCGGCATATTCGCTGTGGGCAGTGCTTTTGAAGCACAACCCTGTTTCAAAGGTGGCGATCTTCGGCTTTATGAACCCTGTGTGCGGAGTGTTGCTTTCAACTATTCTGCTTGATGAAAAAGGCATTTTTGGCGTTCAGGGGATAGCCGCACTTATCCTTGTATGCTCGGGTATCTTTATTGTTCAGAGAAAAGGAAATAAATAATATCAGGCTCATGTGCTTATTGCATATGAGCTTTTTTATTCAAAATCGTTCTAAAGACTGTTTAAAATGTTGATTTTTATATGTAGCTGTGTTATAATGAATTGTGTATGGTTTTTTACCAATATATTATCAGTAAAGAAAAAGAGGACAAGACAATGTTTAAGAAAAACGGACTTCTAAAAAGCCCTGACAGCAAGCCAAAAGAAAAGTATCTGCTGCTGTTTGCGGTGGCTTTTATCGGCATGATGATCTCGTTCATACCGTCAATGATAGTGAACAAGGGCATCTTTCTCTACTATGGCGACTTCAACTCACAGCAGATGATGTTCTATCAGCACTGTCATGACGCTGTTCGCAGCGGAAACATGGGCTGGGATTGGGGAACGGACTTAGGCTCGAGCTTTATAGGCTCATATGCTTTCTATCTCCTTGGCTCGCCATTTTTCTGGCTCACTACACTTTTCCCGTCAGGTGCAGTGCCTTATCTGATACCATGGCTCCTTGCGCTGAAAACGGCTATCGCCGCAATAACAGCCTACGCTTACATCAGATTTTTTGTTGACAACACAAGCGCCTGCTTTATAGGCGGTCTGCTTTACGCTTTCTCAGGCTTCCAGACCTACAACGTTTTCTTCAACCACTTCCACGACGCAACTGCGTTCTTCCCTCTCATGCTTTTAGGATTTGAACTGTTGGTTCAAAAGAACAAGAAGGGTCCGTTTGCGGTAGCGGTAGCTATTTGTGCGACCATAAGCTATTTCTTCTTTGCCTGCGAGGTCGTATTCATTGTTATCTACTTCTTCCTGAGATGCCTTGACAAGGACTTTGAAATCGACATGAAGAAGTTCGGTCTGCTTATCCTTGAGGCTGTTATCGGTGTGATGATATCCGCTGTTATCTTCTTGCCGTCAGCGCTGAGCGTAATGGGCAACTACCGTGTAAACGAAAGACTTTATGGACTTGACCTTGTTATATACGGTGAAAATGTAAGAATACCAAGAATCATCCAGTCATTCTTTATGCTTTCCGATATGCCTGCAAGAATAAATATCCTTAACTCAGACAAGGCAAGATGGGCTTCAATGGCAGGTTATCTGCCTATGTTCTCAATGGCAGGCGTTATCGCATTTATGAGAACGAGAAAGAAAGGCAAAGACAGTTGGCTTACAAAGGCTATTATCGTGTTCGGCATAATGGCTTGCGTGCCTATATTGAACTCCTCTTTCGTCCTTTTCAATGCGTCATATTATGCAAGATGGTATTATATGCCTATACTGCTTATGTGCCTTATGACAGCAAAGGTCATCGCAGAAAACAAGGACGATCTGAAAAAGGGATTTGTGCCTGTTTGTGTAGTATGTGCGATATTTATTGGCATCGGTCTGCTTCCGACAAGCGAAAACGGCGTTGTATCCTATGGCAAAGTGCCTGAATATATCGAGCTTTACTACATTCAGGCTATCGTTACCATAGTAATGATAATAATGCTTGGCACGCTTATATATGTGGTCGCAGAGAAGAAGCTCGACTACATGAAGATCGCTTCTGCTATGACGGCGGTTGCGGTGGTCATCTGCATGACTTCTTCTATCGTATACGGCGTAACCCAGGGTACTGACAACACCGACTACATCAACAGATCAATAAACGGTGGCGACAACATCAACATGGATAAGCTGGAGTCTGGATCAGAGAACTACAATGCTGACAACAATTTCTACAGAATAGATACCTCAGAAAATGTTGACAACTGGTGTATGTTCTGGAAGCTTTCATCAATGAGATGCTTCCACAGCGTTGTTTCAACATCTATTATGGATTTCTACAGCTCTATCGGACAAACGAGAGATGTTGCATCAAGAATGGAAACTAAGGTCTATCCGCTAAGAAGCCTGTTCTCCGTAAAATACTATTTCAATGAACTTACTGAAAGCGAGAGAAAGGGTATCACTGAGGTATCGAAGCCTGAAACTCTTGCAAATCTCTACGGCTTTGAATATGTTGATACTCAGAACGGTTTCAACATTTACGAAAACAAATATTATGTACCAATGGGCTTCACATATGATTACTACTGCCTTGACAGCGACATTCAGAAGGCTTCAGAGGTAGACAAGACATCAATGCTCATGAAAGCCCTTGTGCTTACCCCTGAGCAGGCTGCAAAATACAATAATATTCTTAGCTACTACAGCTTTAAGGGCACTGACTACTCAACAGATCAGTATTATCAGAACTGCCTTGACAGACGTGCAAACAGCTGTTCATCATTCAGTTATGATTCTTACGGATTCAACGCCAAGATCGACCTTGACAAGGATAACCTTGTGTTCTTCTCAGTTCCATATGATGACGGCTGGAGCGCAAAGGTGAATGGTCAGGACGTGGAAATAGAAAAGGTGGATTACGGCTTTATGGCTGTTCTTTGTCCTGCTGGATCAAACGACATCCAGTTCACCTACGAAACAAAGGGACTTTTCTGGGGCAAGGTAATAACAGCCGTTGGCTTCGGCTCGCTTATCGTTTACCTTGGCGCAGTGAGATTTACAGGCAGAAAGAAAAAAGAAGAAGCTCAGCCTGTTGAAAAGAACGCATAACCTGAAAGGGAGGATATAAAATGTATCAGAACGAAAAAACTATCAGTGAAAAAGAGATATACAAGGGCAGGGTCGTTCACCTGACTTGTGATGAAGTGAAGCTTGAAAACGGCTACAAGACGCTTAGAGAGGTCATTCATCACCCCGGCGGAGTTTGCATCGTTGCTCTTGATGAGGACGAGAATGTTTATTTTGTAAAGCAGTTCCGCTATCCTTTCAAGACCGCACTTATGGAGATACCTGCAGGAAAGCTTGAATACGGTGAAGATCATTTGGAGTGCGGAAAGCGTGAGCTTAAAGAGGAGATAGGTGCAACCGCAGAAAAAATGACTTATCTTGGCTGTATTTATCCTACAGTGGCTTATGATACCGAGATAATCCATATGTATATGGCAGAGGGACTTGATTTCGGTGAGCAGCACCTTGACGAGGGCGAATTTCTTGACGTAACAAAAATGCCTCTTGAAGAAGCTTACAAAATGGTCATGGAAAACAAGCTCCCTGACGCAAAGACAACTGCGGCTATACTGAAAACTTATCTTATCAAAAAGGGTATGTAGTCTATAATATTTTAACCATGCGATAAAAGAAACGGTCGAACGCTGTTCGCCACTGCATATATAAAGGGTACTGTCAACGTGGCAGTACCCTTTTTTTGTGGTGAAAAAAAAGATCGCCCACGCACCGAAGTGCATGAGCGTCTTTTTTATAGTAACTTAGATTACTTTTCCTCAGTATTGTAAAGCTTAGCGTATCTGAGCAGATAATCATATCTGTCCTTAGCGTTCTGAACAGCCTTACCAAAGAGCTTCTCAGCTCTCTCAGGATTCTGTCTAGCAAGTGCGTTGTAACGTACCTCGCCCATGATGAAGTCCTTATAGTCAGCTGTTGGAGCCTTAGAATCAAGGATAAATGGATTCTTGCCCTCTGCCTTAAGACGTGGGTCGAATCTGTACAGATGCCAGTAACCAGCCTGAACAGCCTTCTTCTCCTCTGTCTGAGCGATTGACATACCACCCTTGATACCATGGTTGATACATGGAGCATAACCGATGATGATTGAAGGGCCGTGATAAGACTCTGCCTCGTGAATAGCCTTGATGCACTGGTTGTAATCAGCACCCATTGCAACGTGAGCTACATATACATAGCCGTAAGACATTGCGATACCTGCGAGATCCTTCTTCTTAACTTCCTTACCAGCTGCTGCGAACTGAGCGATAGCACCTGTTGGAGTTGACTTAGAGGACTGTCCGCCTGTATTTGAGTAAACCTCAGTATCGAATACGAAGATGTTTACGTCCTCGCCCTGAGCGATAACATGGTCAACGCCTGAGAATCCGATGTCGTAAGCCCAGCCGTCACCGCCGAAGATCCACATTGACTTCTTTCTCAGATAGTCAGCGTCCTTAAGGATCTCCTCAGTAGCCTTATTCTTTGTCTTCTTGAGAGCTGCGATAAGGTTATCTGTAGCTGCTGAGTTCTTCTCACCGTCATCTACTGTTTCAAGATACTCTTCGCAAGCCTTCTTGAGAGCTGCTGCCTTAGTTGTCTTAGACAGTTCAAGAACCTTAGCGATAGTTCTGTTTCTGATAGTTGACTGTGCAAGGAACATACCGTAACCATACTCGGCGTTATCCTCGAACAATGAGTTAGCCCAAGCCGGACCCTTGCCGTCCTTGTTTACTGTGTATGGAGTTGAAGGAGCAGAACCACCCCAAATTGATGAACAGCCTGTTGCGTTAGCAATGTACATTCTGTCACCAAAGAGCTGTGTGATGAGCTTAGCATAAGGTGTTTCACCGCAGCCTGCGCAAGCGCCTGAGAATTCAAGCAGTGGCTGCTTGAACTGTGAGCCCTTAACTGTTGTTGCCTTGAACTTCTCGAATACTTCCGGCTTTTCAGCAAGTGTAAGACCATAGTTGAATACTTCCTGCTCAGCGAGCTGAGTTTCAAGTGGCATCATGCTGAGAGCCTTGTTGCCCTTCTTACCAGGACAAACATTTACGCAAGAACCGCAGCCTGTGCAGTCCAGAGCAGACATTGTCATTACGAAGTTGTAACCAGGCATACCTGTCATAGCTACTGCCTTCTCCTGAGCAAGCTTTGGAGCCTTCTTCAGCTCAGCGTCTGTCATTACAACAGGTCTGATAACTGCGTGTGGACATACATATGAGCAGAAGTTACACTGGATACAGTTGTCGCCATTCCATGCAGGAACGTCAACAGCGATACCTCTCTTCTCAAATGCAGCAGAACCCTGTGGGAATGTGCCGTCTGCCATACCTGTGAATGTTGAAACAGGGAGCTTGTCGCCTTCCTGAGCGTTGCAAGGGATCTGGATGTTGTTTACGAAGTCCTGAAGTGTCTTATCTGCGCACTTAGCGGCAGGCATACCCATTGGAGTATCCTTGCACTTCTTCCAAGATGCAGGAACCTTAACTTCGTGTACCTGCTGACAGCCAGCGTCAATAGCGTCATGGTTCATCTTAACGATAGCGTCGCCCTTCTTAGAATAAGAAGCTGTAGCAGCGTCCTTCATGTACTTGATAGCGTCGTCGATAGGAATGATGTTAGCAAGCTTGAAGAATGCAGACTGAAGAACAGTGTTTATTCTGTTGCCCAGACCGATCTCCTTACCGATCTTAACGCCGTTGATCGTATAGAACTTGATGTTGTTCTCAGCGATATATCTCTTTACCTGACCTGGGAGGTGCTTATCCAGCTCTTCATGCTCCCACTGGCAGTTCAAAAGGAATGTTCCGCCTGGCTTGATATCCTGTACCATGTTGTACTTAGTGATATAAGACTCGTTATGGCAAGCAACAAAGTCAGCCTGATTGATAAGGTATGTTGACTTGATAGGTGTCTTACCGAATCTCAGGTGAGAAACTGTTACACCGCCTGACTTCTTAGAGTCATATGCAAAGTATGCCTGAGCATACAGATCTGTATGGTCACCAATGATCTTGATAGAGTTCTTGTTTGCACCAACAGTACCGTCAGCACCAAGACCCCAGAACTTACAAGCAGTTGTGCCTGCTGGGGCAGAGTCAAGCTTGCCCTCAGTTTCGAGAGAGAGGTTTGTAACATCGTCTTCGATACCGATAGTAAATCTTGGCTTATATGTATCCTTCCAGCTTGCATTCCAGTAAACAGCCTTGATCTGTGCAGGAGTTGTATCCTTAGAACCAAGACCATATCTGCCTGAAGCGATAGCTACATCATGGAACTGTGTACCCTTAAGAGCAGCAACAACGTCAAGATAAAGAGGCTCGCCCTCAGAACCTGGCTCCTTAGTTCTGTCAAGAACTGAGATCTGCTCACAAGTTGAAGGGATAGCTTCAACGAGCTTGTCAGCACGGAAAGGTCTGTAAAGTCTAACCTTAACAAGACCGAGCTTTGTGCCTTCCTTCTCGTTGAGGTAATCAATTGTTTCTTCGATAGTGTCACAAACAGAACCCATAGCTACGATAACGTGTGTAGCGTCTGGTGCGCCGTAGTAGTTGAACAGCTTGTAGTTTGTGCCGATCTTTTCGTTTACCTTGTTCATGTAATCCTCTACGATGCCAGGGATAGCGTCATAGTATGGGTTACAAGCTTCTCTTGCCTGGAAGAAGATATCAGGGTTCTGAGCTGTACCTCTAAGTACAGGATGCTCAGGGTTAAGAGCTCTCTTTCTGAACTCCTCTACCTTCTCGAAGTTTACCATATCTCTTACGTCTTCCATATCCCATGTCTCGATCTTCTGGATCTCGTGAGATGTTCTGAATCCGTCAAAGAAGTGGATGAATGGTACTCTGCCCTCGATAGTTGAGAGGTGAGCAACTGTACCCAGGTCCATTACCTCCTGTACATTTGAAGAACAAAGCATAGCGAAACCTGTCTGACGGCAAGCATAGATGTCAGAATGGTCGCCGAAAATATTAAGTGCGTGTGAAGCTACACATCTTGCAGATACATGGATAACGCAAGGGAGAAGCTCACCTGCGATCTTATACAGGTTAGGGATCATAAGAAGAAGTCCCTGTGATGCTGTATATGTTGTTGTGAGCGCACCGGCTGCAAGTGAACCGTGTACTGTACCTGAAGCACCTGCCTCAGACTGCATTTCTGCAAGCTTTACAGGAGTGCCAAACAGGTTTTCCTTACCCTTGGCAGCCCACTGGTCTGTTACTTCTGCCATAACAGATGATGGTGTGATTGGATAGATAGCAGCAACTTCTGTAAATGGGTATGACGCCCAAGCAGCAGCGTTGTTTCCGTCCATGGTTTTCATTTTTCTTGCCATTTTAGAATCATTCCTTTCTCGATATTTCAAGCAAAAGCTCAAAACTCAAATTTCCTTTTTAGCGTACTTTTTCAAGCACGTCTGTTTAAGGACAGCAGATATTTTCTTCAAAAGTAAGCTGTAACAAACTTTCTCAGGATACATCTGTTTTAACTCTTATAGTATACCACTTATTTTTCAATTTGTAAAGACCTTTTACCACATTTTTTCTTGATTTATACGCTGTAAACCCCCTATTTTCGGTTAGTTATGACTTCCTCATATTTCAGACGTGTTGTATTAAGGAGATAAAAAAATGCCTGACGAAACAGACATTTTTTATATATAAAGTGTAAAACTAGCAGTTCATAAGAAGTTCGGCGAGGGCGTTGAGTATCTTATCCACATCGACATCAGAGCTGAATTTTACATCAAGCTTTGAGCCGCCTTTTTTATCCTCGCTTAAACTTACACGAAGCTTATCGGTGGCCTGATTTACTCTTATCTCAAACTCAGTATACATAGGATTTGTGATAGTACGCTTTATTTTCTTCTCAGCTTTTTTATTTGTTTCCAAAGCGGCGATAGCTTTTTCAAGCTCTCTTACCGTCCAGCCATTTTCTATACACTCTGTGGCAAGCTTTTCCTGAGTATCCTTATCCGCAACGCCTGCAAGCACCTTTGCGTGACCCTCGGTGAGCTTTTTGTCACGGAGCATTTTCTGCACATTTTCGCTAAGGGAAAGAAGTCTGATAGAGTTTGCCACAGCGGAACGTGAACGTCCAACAGCTTCTGCCACCTGTTGCTGAGTAAGACCATAGGTTTCCATAAGAGTCTGATAAGCTTCAGCCTCCTCAAGAGGTGTAAGGTCTTTACGCTGGATATTTTCAATAAGGGATATCTCAGCTGCTTCAAGATCGGTAAGCTCCTTTATATAAACAGGTATCTCATCAAGTCCAGCCAGACGTGCCGCACGCCACCTGCGCTCGCCTGCAACTATCTTATATCCACCATTGTCAAGAGGTCTTACAAGTATAGGCTGCAAAACACCATGCTGTCTGATATTTTCAGCAAGCTCATTAAGAGCGT
This sequence comes from Ruminococcus sp. AF37-20, assembly GCF_003460465.1. NCBI lineage: Bacteria > Bacillati > Bacillota > Clostridia > Eubacteriales > Oscillospiraceae > Ruminococcus > Ruminococcus sp. AF37-20. The sequence continues at coordinate 87,204 of NZ_QTVE01000010.1, forward strand.
CCTCGTCAAACTCAGAACGTGGCTGATTTTTGTCAGGCTCGATAAGAGATATCCTTACTGTGGAAATGCCATTTTCGCCATCATCATTTTTTACCGATTCACTATCAGATCGTGCGATCCCATCTATAGAATTATCAAAGAACAGGCTGTCCAAGCCTCTGTCCATTTTGCTTTTTTTAGCCATTGTATTTTCCTTTCACATTATAAGATACAATGTTCCATGTGGAACATTATTTTTTCTTTATTTATTCTTTGCCGCTTTTTTCTTTTCTCTTTTAGCTATTTCTTTTGCAAGATTTTCATATGCCTTTGAGCCTTTTGCCTTCTTATCATAATAAATAGCCGGCTCACCAAAGCTTGGGGCTTCCGACAAAGCAACGTTTCTCGGTATGGTAGTTTCAAAGACTTCCTTTGCAAAATGCTTTTTGACCTCGCTTATTATCTGACCTGTTATCTTGTATCTTTCAACGCACATTGTAAACAAAATGCCCTCGATATCAAGGTCAGGATTGAAAGAAACTTTTACTCTGTTGATAGTATTGTGAAGCTCAACAAGACCCTCAAGTGAAAGAAACTCGCATTGGAGAGGGATAAGTACAGAATCAGCCGCCGCAAGCGCATTTATTGTGAGCATATCGAGAGTTGGTGGACAATCTATAAATATGTAGTCATAAAATTCTTTTGCAGGCATAAGAGCGTTGCGAAGCTTCATTGCTCTGTCCTTTTCATTCACAAGCGACACAGATGCACCTGAAAGGTCCTGAGTTGTCGGCACAACTGAAACTCCACGGCAGGCAGTTGGCACGACAGCTTCAAATATCGAACATTCTTCAAATATTACATCAAATACTGTATTTCTGATACTTTTTTTCTTTATACCAAAGCTTGTGGTAGTATTGCCCTGTGGGTCAAAGTCAACGATCAGGACTTTTTTGCCCTTTAGTCCAAAAACCGCTGCAAGATTTACAACAGTAGTAGATTTTCCAACGCCGCCTTTCTGATTTGAAACGGCAATTATTTTCCCCATATTCTTGACCTCTTTTCTAAGTAGAATTATATCATATTTATTATACTACAATTTTTCACTTTTGAAAAGACCCTTTTACAAATTTTCTTGAAAATGTTCCACATGGAACAAATCAGATTTTTACTTTATCCGACAAAGCCCATGACAATTTAGAAAATAATACAAAGAATAAAGTATCAATATCGAAATCAAGGTCATAAAGAGCAGAAAAGTTTTCTGAATAAAATATAGAATTGAGGATCGTGAAGTGTTATGATTATTTTAAAACGAAACGGAGGTATAAAATATGAGCATTTTTCCAAAAACATTAACAAAAGCTTTCAGCGAAGAAACTGACGAATCACAAAGGGCTTCACCCTATCAGACGTTAGGCAAAATAATCGACATTTCCATAGGAGAGATAAGGCCGAACCCTGTTCAGCCAAGGCGATATTTCTCATCTGCCGAACTAACAAGCCTTGCAAAAAGCATTTCTCAGGACGGGATCATACAACCTCTCACAGTGCGGCGTGTAAAAGGCACTTTTGAGCTTGTGTCAGGCGAACGGCGTTTGCGTGCGGCAAAGCTTGCAGGATTAAGGTCAGTGCCGTGTATACTTATCAATGCCACAGAGGAACGTTCGCAGGTCATTGCACTTATAGAGAATATCCAACGTTGTGACCTGAACTTTTTTGAAGAAGCCGAAGCGATCTCTCAGCTCATCACAAAATATGGCATGACTCAGGAATCTGCGGCTATTCGTCTGGGACTTGCTCAATCCACAGTTGCAAACAAGCTTCGTATTCTGAAACTTAACGCTGAGGAACGCAAAATAATTCTCGATAACAATATGTCAGAACGTCACGCAAGGGCTTTGCTAAAGATCACAGATAATGACCGCAGGCTTGCTGTGTTGACCAAAGCGGCTGAAAGTGGTTGGACAGTTGACACATTGGAAAAATATATTGCCAAGCTTCTGAAAGATGATGAAAAGCGTGCAAGCTATCACAAAAGAGCGGCTATGTTAAAAGATGTTAGATTATTTTTCAACAGTGTCAATAAGGCAATAGATGTTATGAGATTGGCAGGAGTGAACGCTGACGCAAAACGTATCGACCACGAGGATTATATCGAATATATTATAAAAATACCATCGGAAAAGCAGGCAGAATAAAATGTTCCACATGGAACAAAAAAAATCGGACAGGCTCAAAAGTCTGTCCAATTTTTTTATATATCGCTGTAAAAAAGCTGTTCCCAATAGGTGTATTCCCCGTTTTCTGATTTTGTGGCTTTTGCACACGCCATGTAACGCACATCAGGGTTGAGGATATTTTCTCTATGAGGCGGTGAATCCATCCATGCGTCGAAAGCCTCTTTTACCGTGGTCATGCTGTTCATACCATATGCGATATTTTCAGCCGCCGCACGCCATTCAGGAAGGTCAGTTTCTTCTATAGCTGTGATATATGAATTGCCGTCAGGTCTGTCATGAGAATAATTTTCCAAAAGCTCGTTTGCTCGCACACTTGCCGCAGAGTCGAGAAGCTCAAGTCCCTCAAGCTCTCTTAAACCATACTGTTTTCTGACCTCGTTCACATAGCCAAGCATTTCAGATGTTTCAGCAGAAAGATTTCTATTTGACATATTCGTGCTTGAATCAGGTTCAGCAGGCTCGGCAGGCTGAGGAGCAGAGGGCTGTTCTTCCTGCACAGGCTCGATAACAGTTTCAGTTTGCGTTTCTGTTTTCTTTTCAGTTTTCTTTGAAGTCGTTGTGGTAGTAGTAGCCGCTGTCGTTGTTGTAGTAACAGTTGTAGTCACAGCTTTTATATCTGCACTGTGAGGTGGCCGCATGGTCTTTCCGTTTATGATAACCTTATCCCCTGACACGCTTATGTAGTTATTACCTACCACTATGGATTCCATAAGCTCATTATCAGTGTTTGTTATCTCCATGCCCTTATCCATGGCTTCAAGCACATACTTTGAGCCGTTCACATCTTTTACAGTAGCTTTCTTTACTGTCTTGCCGTCTTTAACAATCTCAAACTTATTCTCTGCGATACACCTTATAGTCACCTTGTCAGTTACATTAAAGCTGCTGAAGCTTTCATCAACATATGTCACCTTTGTGTTTGCATAGTAGACCTCGTTGGCTGATATTATTATCCTTGTGCCTTTATAACTGAACGAGTTGACCTTTTTTCCGTTCTTAGTGACAGTGACAGTATTTCCGTCACAGGTCAGTACAAGCTTATCACCGTTATCATCGGTTATCTCAAAAGAGTTCACTATCTCATTTGAACTGTTTATAAGAGTATATCCCCCCTGCATATTTGCAAAAAGGGTATAGCCGCCGTCAAAAACTATCTTTGTACAAGTCGCTGCTGTTTGTATAGTAGTCACTGAACCTGTGATAGTTTCGGCAGACTTTTTATTTGTGGTCACAGTTGTGGTGACTCCTGTGCTGACGCTTGAAAGCTTTTTGGGCTTTTCTTCCCCTGTGTTTCCGCAAGAGGAAAGACAACAGCCTGCCGCACAGACAACACATAATATTTTAACTAACCTATTGCTTTCCATGATATCTTAGCTCTCCTGTTTTATCAAATGTTCCACATGGAACAATACAAAAAAGGCAGCCCTAGGACTGCCTTTATGAGTTTATTTTGTGTTTGAAAGTGTCCATCTGAAAGGTGCTATTCTCTTTGCCCTTGTGTTGTCTATGTTCCAATTGTTGAATGTGATAGATGGGTCAAAATAGCGATAATCAGTTTTCATCTTACCTTTGTTGATGCTTAGTCCCATTCCAGGTGATTTCTGGATAACTGCACCTATGCGGTGATGTTCCTTTTCATAATCAATTATCTCTTTTGCCGTTATCAGTCTTGAATCAGCAAGATTGTAGATTCCCTCATATCTTCCTGTCGGCACATTGATGATACCATTTATAAAGTCGATAAGATTGAATACACAACAGAATGAAAAACCGTATTCTCCATCATTGAATATGTATGCAACATTTTCCTTTGCGTCAAATACTCTGTCTCTCAGATTTTGTGTATACTCAGCGTCATAAATAGGAGCTACTCTGGCAATAACAGGTATAGTTTCAGACTTTTTAAATTCCTTCTGCATTATCTTCTCAGATGTCATCTTAAGATCTGCATAGTTTGAATTTCCCTTTTCAGGAGCAGTTTCCCTTATTGGTTCTCTGCCTTTCTGTACACCATATATTGCTGTTGTGCTGAGCAGGATAAAGCTCCTTACCTCAGCCTTGTTTGCAGCCGCATATATGAACTTATCACATATCTTGCTCTTTTTCATCTCAGCGTCTGTTACATATGGATCTATATCGTTATCTACAGAATTTGCCAGATGCACGACAACGTCAATCTTGTTGCTATCGATTACATTTGTAATAGCGTCCTTATCTGTAATATCACACTGGATAAAAGTATAGTTTGGATCAGTTCCAATAAACTCATTTTTGCGTGTATCTATACCGAATACACGATGCTTTTTGTGCAGTAAGCTGGATGTAAGGTACAAGCCTATCATTCCGCTTGCTCCTGTAACTAAAATTGAAGCCAACTCTGCCACTCCTTCCCCAAGTAGAATTGCACATTTATTTACTATAATTATACCACAGTTTTTATTAATTGCAAATACTTTTTGAAGAAAACTGAAAAATTTAGATTTTCTTTATAATTTTGCTTGCTATATTTAGTGAATTGTGATAAAATTATAGGTATAAATCATAAGTAAAAAAATATAAAAATATTTTAACACATAAAAATATTAAGGAGCAATTTATTTTGATTTATTCCGATCTTATATTTATACTGGGAATGTTCCCGATAATGACCATTATTTCGCTTTTCGACAGAAGTGCAGAATATAAAAACCTCATTCTGATAGTTTGTTCCCTGCTGTTTTTCAGTTGGGGCAGACCTTTTGTGTTCTGTCTTATTTTCCTGTCAGTTATCCTCGATTGGATATTTGGTCTTATTATTTCAAAAAACCGTGAAAATAAAGCCCTTTGCGGGATATTTTTAGTGCTGGATATTATAATGAACGTATCTCTTATGCTAATATTCGGTCAGAATATCCTTTATAATAAGGTAAAAAAGCTCAGTTTTGACGCCGCCATACTTCCACTTGGTATGGGTTACTATATGATTAGAGGAATTTCTTATGTCTATGACGTTTTCAAGGGCAACTGCAAAGCAGAAAAAAACATTTTCTGCCTTTTGACTTATATGGTGTCACTGCATTTCATGCTTGTGGGACCTCTTGTGAGATACGGTGATATTGAGCCACAGATAAGGCATCGTGAGATCACAGGAGCAAAGCTCAACCAGGGACTTACTAAGATAGTTTTTGGTTTTGGCAAGGTAGTGCTTCTTGCAGGCGTTTTTGAGCAGATAAAGCTTGCAGGTCTTAACGGCAAAGAGATAACTACTCTTGGCTGTTGGCTTGGTATGCTGTCATTTTTGGCACAGTATTATTTCCTTTTCACAGGACTTTCGGATATGGCAAAGGGACTTGGTCTGACAAACGGCTTTGTTTATCCTGACAACTACACAAACATTGAGGCTGACGGACTTTTCACCGGTATGATAAAAAGCTTCAATACAACTGTTGTTGACTTTTTCAGCGAGATTTTCTGCTGCAAAAAAAACATGAACAAGGTCTTTACTTTTGTGTGCTATATACTTTGCGGACTGGCTCTTTCTATATGGTATCAGGCAAAGGTGAATTTCATTATCGTAGGACTTTGTGCGGCAGTGCTTTGTATCCTTGAAAAGCTGTTTCTTGAAAGACCGCTTTCAAAGCTGCCTGACCTTGTGAAGTATATTTATCTTTTGCTGACAGCTCTCGTTATTTTTGGCGGACTTTATTTTGACAGCTTCTATGGCTACAAAAAATGGCTCTTTGCACTTGCAGGAGTAAATGTGAAATACACATTGAGCGTGTCTGTAAAAAGTGCAGTGCTGAAAAATATCACCCTTATAGTAATATCGTTCTTTATTGTCTGCCCACCTGCAAAAAGGGCTTTCTGCAAGATTTTTAAAAAGCTTTCACAGAAGTCTCAGGCGGCTTATGGCAGAGTTATGATAACAAAGACCATTATGACAGTGCTTGTTTTTGCAGTAAGCGTTATAACACTTGCGGCTGAATATGCGGCATAAAAAGAGGAAAATACTAATGGATAAGAAAACTACACGATTCAATATCGTTCACGGTGACGATGAATATGAGATACCGGAGGAATGCGAGGCTGCGGAGGAAGCGGCTGAAGAGCTTGCCAAAACGAATTTGGAGGAGCATTACAGCTTTATAAATCTTCTTTCCATAGCGGTCATAATGCTATTTGCCTGCATATTCTTTATTTCAGTTTCAGGAAGCGACATTGTGGAGGACAACAATCTGTCTTTAACATTCAAGACTTTCTTTTCAGGGGATTACACTCAGGCATTGGAGGACTCTTATAATAATAGTATACCTTTTCCTGACGCCATGAAAGCTGTTGAGGAGCGTATCTCTCTTATTTATGGTATCGGCAATAAGGTAACTGACCCTATAAAGGAAACGCCTGACAATACTGATTCTAACCACAACAGCTTCGATCATCCGACTAATAATGACAGTGATGATCCTGACGAAAATGTTATCACCACCACTGCAAAACCGCAGGACGGTGAAGTAACTACCACAAAGAAAAAAGAGGACAAGAAAAAAACAACAACTACCACTGCTATTGACAGACCGGAGGAAACTAAAAGCACCACAACGACTTCAACGGCTTCCACTACCACAAATAATGACAAGCCTTACTATACTGTAACCGAAACTGAGCCTATAGTACAGCCCGGTCCTACTACTACCACGACCACAACAAAAGCAACTGAGACCACAACTCAGCCTACAGAAGCTACAGAACCTACCACTGAGCAAACTGAGGGACCGTCAGATGAATAGCAGATTTGATAACCCCTTTCCCTATTCTGATGACAATAAAAGATATCATACCTACAATTATTATCTAAGGCACAAGTTCGGCACTAAGGTATTCAAGATACCGCTTAATATCGACCTTGGCTGTCCGAACAGGGACGGCACAAAAGGCGTGGGGGGCTGTGTGTTCTGCTCGGCAAAAATGAGCGGAGATTTCGCAGGCGACCCTCATGAGGATATCCTTACTCAGTACAGAGAGATAAGGGAGAAAATGAGCAAAAAGTGGAGCAAGGGTCTGTGCATACCGTATTTTCAGGCAGGCTCAAACACCTATGCTGACGTTGAAACGCTGAGAAAAATGTTTTATACAGCCCTGTCATTTGAAAATACGGCAGGGCTTTCTATCGCAACAAGGGCAGATTGCATCAACGAAGAAAAAGCCGACCTGCTCGGTGAGCTTGCGGAAAAGACGTTTCTTACTGTAGAGCTTGGCTTGCAGACTATACATGACGAAACAGCTTTGAAAATGAACCGCTGTCATACTTTTGCGGATTTTCTCAAAGGATATGAAATGCTGAGAAAACGCAATGTGAATGTGTGCGTGCATATCATCGACGGGCTTCCCGGTGAGGATAGGGATATGATGCTTGAAACGGCTAAAACTCTCGGTCAGCTTGATATACAAAGCATTAAGATACATCTTCTGCACGTTTTAAAAGGCACTGTGCTTGCGCAGATGTATGAGCGTGGAGAGTTCAGAGCGCTTGAAATGGACGAGTATGTCAATATCGTCTGCGACCAGCTGGAGCTTCTGCCTGCTGAGATAGTAATACAGCGTGTGACAGGTGACGGTGCAAAGGACGACCTTGTTGCACCTTTGTGGAGTTTAAAAAAATTCTGCGTTATGAACGAAATAGATAAGGAAATGGGAAGAAGAAATTCATGGCAGGGAAAGGCTCTGTCGGAGTAAAAAGAGGTAAAAATGAAAGATATATGTGCAGTTTCGACACCACTCGCTGAGGGCGGTATATCAGTCATAAGAATAAGCGGTGATAATGCCATAAGCATAGGTGCAAAAGTTTTTAAACCGCTGTCATGCAAAAGTGTTGAAAACATGGCAGGCTATTCGTGTGCATACGGAAAAATAGTTGACAAAAACGGCAGAGAAGTTGATGACGGTGTCCTGACGGTTTTCCGTGCGCCTAAGTCATACACCGGTGAAAACGTCTGCGAGATATCATGCCATGGCGGAATATATGTTACAAAAAAAGTTCTCAGACTTTGCATTGAGCAGGGTGCAGAGCTTGCTCAGAGGGGCGAGTTCACAAAAAGGGCTTTTCTCAACGGAAAGCTTTCACTTACTCAGGCTGAGGGCGTAATGGAAACTATCTCCGCTCAGGGAGAATATGCACTTAATTCTGCAAATCTTACAAAAGAGGGCAGGCTTTTCAGGCTGATTTCTGATATGTCAAGAAAGTTTGTCACAATACTAGGTGAACTTGCGGCATGGGTGGATTATCCAGAGGAGGACTTGCCTGAGATATCTGAGGATAATCTCAGAGAGAGCCTTAAAAACGCTTTGGCAGGGCTTGATAAAATAATAGCAGATCATGACAGCGGTATGATACTGAAAAACGGTGTTGACACTGTTATCGCAGGCAAGCCGAACGTTGGAAAATCGACCCTCATGAATATGCTGTTGGGATATGACCGCTCCATAGTCACAAATGTGGCAGGCACTACACGAGATGTTATCGAAGAAAGTGCAAAGCTTGGCGAGCTTATTTTGAAGCTTTCCGACACTGCGGGAATACATGAAACTGATGATGAGGTTGAAAAAATAGGCGTTGAGATAGCAAAGAAAAAGCTTAAAAACGCTATGCTTGTGATAGAAGTTTTCGACATTTCAAGAGAACTTGACGAGGAAGACTTGGAGCTTCTTGAATATGTGAAAAAGCTTGGAAAGAAAGTTATCATAGTTCTCAACAAGTCTGACCTTGAAAATGTTGTTGAAAGGTCGCAGCTTGAAAAATATTCAGACTATGTGATAGAGATTTCTGCGAAGCTTGACGAGGGCAGAGAAGAGCTGCAAAAAGCCACAGAGAAGCTCTTGGGCATTGGCGGATATGACGCTGACAGCACGATTTTTGCAAACGAGCGTCAAATAGCCTGTGCAGAACGTGCAAGAAAATATCTTGCCATGGCTCTTGAAAGCCTTGATATGGGAGAAACTTTGGACGCTGTTACTGTGATGATAGATAATGGCGCAAATGCACTTTTGGAGCTGACAGGAGAAAAAGCTACAGAAGCGGTGGTAGACGAGGTATTTTCAAAATTCTGCGTAGGAAAGTAATTTATATGGTCTTATTTTCAGACAGGTGGTTTTATTATGCAAAAGGAATATTTTGATATTATTGTGGTAGGTGCAGGTCACGCAGGCTGTGAAGCGGCTTTGGCGGCGGCACGCCTTGGACTAAAGACGGCACTTTTTACCATAACACTTGACGGTGTTGCCAATATGCCATGCAACCCCTCTATAGGCGGAACTGCAAAGGGACATCTTGTTCGTGAGATAGACGCTTTGGGCGGAGAAATGGGCAAGGCGGCGGATAAAACTTTTCTGCAAAGCAGGATACTCAACCGTGGAAAAGGTCCTGCCGTTCATAGTCTGAGGGCGCAGATAGACCGTGTTGAATATCATAAGCTTATGAAAAAGACTATCGAAGACACAGAGGGTCTTTATCTGAAGCAGGCTGAGATAACTGATATTTTATTTGAGGAGGACGGCAAAACTGTCCGTGGTGTGCGTACAAAGCTTGGCACTGAGTATGACTGCAAGGCTGTTGTCATCTCAACGGGAACTTACCTTGGCGGCACTGTCCATGTGGGTGCAGTATCATATTCAAGCGGTCCTGACGCAACTTTGCCTGCACTTAGTCTGACAGAGTGTCTTAAAAAGGCAGGCATGACAATAAGACGTTTCAAAACAGGCACTCCTGCCCGTGTACACAAGCGTTCCATAGATTTTGACAAGCTTGAAGTTCAGTGCGGCGACGATGATATAACGCCATTTTCTTTTGATAATCATGAAAAGCTTGAAAATAAAGTCAAATGCTATGTGGCTTATACAAATGAGGAAACACACAAGGTAATAAGAGATAACATACATCTTTCTCCTATCTATTCGGGTAGGATACACGCCATTGGTCCAAGATACTGTCCTTCTATCGAGGACAAAATAATGAGATTTTCGGATAAGCCAAGGCATCAGCTTTTTATTGAGCCAATGGGTCTTGACACTGACGAATATTATCTGCAAGGTATGTCGTCATCACTGCCTGAGTTCGTTCAGCTTCAATTTTTGCACACTATAAAAGGACTTGAACACGTTGAGATAATGCGAAACGCCTATGCCATAGAATATGATTGCTGCGACCCTACAGAGCTTTCTGCTACGCTGGAGTTCAAGGCTTTTGACGGTCTTTACGGTGCAGGTCAGTTCAACGGCACTTCGGGATATGAAGAAGCCGCCGCACAAGGTCTTATCGCAGGCATAAATGCCGCACTGAAAATTCTCGGCAGAAAACAGCTTATTCTTGACAGAGCGTCATCATACATAGGCACTCTTATTGACGACCTTGTTACAAAGGGTTGTTCAGACCCTTACAGAATGCTCACATCAAGAAGCGAATACAGACTTTTGCTAAGACAAGATAACGCTGATATAAGGCTCACGCCTATAGGACATGAGATAGGGCTTATCTCAGACGAAAGATATCAGCATTTGCTTGACAAAAATGAACAGATAGCCGATGAGATAAAGCGTGTTTCAAAAATAAATATTGCACCAGATCCTGAGATAAATGCCTATCTTGAATCTGTAGGCACTGACCCTCTCAACAACGGCATAAAGCTTGCTCAGCTTATCCGCAGACCACAGGTATCATATGACGGTCTTGCTCCTTTCGATAAGGAAAGACCTGAGCTTTCATCAGAAGTAAAAGAGCAGGTAGAATTGCAGATAAAATATGACGGCTATATAAAGATACAGCTTGAACAGGTGGAGGCTATGCGAAAGCTAGAGAAAAAGGCTTTGCCTGCAGATATTGACTATAATGATATAAAAAGTCTTAGACTTGAAGCAATTGAAAAGCTCAATAAAATAAAGCCTGTATCAGTTGGTCAGGCAAGCCGAATCAGCGGAGTAAACCCTGCTGACGTGGGTGTGCTTTTGGTATGGCTCTCATCAAAGAATGACCATAGGGAGGAATAGTATGTCAAAGCTTATTTCTAAGGACGATTTTATAAAGCTTTTTGATAATTATGATATAACAATATCTGACAGTGATTATTCACGCTTTGAAGCTTATGCAGATCTGCTTTGTGAATGGAACGAGAAAATAAATCTTACTGCTATCACTGACCCTGAGGGAATTTCAATAAAGCATTTTTTTGACAGCGTTTATCCTTTCACACTTTTCGAGGTAAAAGAAAATGCAACGGTAATAGATGTCGGCACAGGAGCAGGATTTCCGTCCTGTCCGCTGAAAATCGTCCGTGACGATATAAAGCTTACACTTCTTGATAGCCTTAACAAGAGGATAAATTTTCTTGCACAGCTTTCAGACAGTCTTGACCTTGGTGCGACCTGCATACACGGCAGAGCAGAGGAGCTTGGCAGAAGCATAGAGTGCCGTGAACAATTTGACATTGCCACAGCAAGAGCAGTGGCAAACCTCAGCGACCTATGCGAGTATTGCCTGCCTTTTGTAAAAGTTGGAGGATATTTCGTTGCATTGAAAGGCTCAGGAGGAAATGACGAGCTGAAAGAGGCTAAAAATGCTATTAAGATACTGGGAGGAAAGGTCGAAGAGGTCTTTGACTATGAGCTTCCAACAGGTGACGGCAGAACGCTTATCCTCATAAGAAAAGTATCTGAAACACCTGAAAAATACCCACGCAACAAGGGTCAAATGAAAAAGAAAAAATTATAATACAAACTAAAGCAAAATACATAGCGGTGTCGGAGAACAAATCTCTGCACCGCTTTTGTAGTTTCTTATACAAAGTAAAATCTGCAAAGAGCGACAGCGATTTTGCGGCGGACAAACTGTAGACACAAATGTGTAGGGGCTGGCGCCCTCGACAGCCCGACATTGAAGCGGCTGGACTTGGATTGGTCACCAATGAAAAGAAGCAGACAATGTTATAAATTTTTGCGCCGAATATTGTGTGAAAAAAATACAAATGATATTGAAACCGAAACATCGATAAATGGGACGTCGGGGCGCCGTCCCCTACAATCAAAATAGAAAAAACACGCTGAATTTTTGTTCAGCGTGTTTTCTTATTGTCATTTTTAATTTAGAATTCTATCTTTGAGTAAAGACCTGAATCCTTCATTGTGTCCTCCGGCTTTGGCTTCTTGTAGTCCTTTTCAAAGCTTGTTGTGATGTCAAAACCCTTTGAGCGGCGATTATTATTGTTTCTTCTTCTGCCGCCGTTCTTCTTGTAGCCGCCTCTGTTGTCATATTTTCTAGGTGTTGTAGAGCTGATTATTACCTTTCTCCATGGCTCTTCACCCTTTGACTGAGATGTTACACCCTCGATCTCTGATACAGCAGCGTGAATGATTCTTCTCTCATATGGATTCATTGGCTCGAGAGCTGATGAACGACCGCTTCTCTTTACGTTGTTTGCTATCTTTCTTGCAAGCTCTTCAAGCTGAGTCTTTCTTCTTGCCCTGAAACCATTGCAATCTGTGGATATTCTGAAATATTCTCTGTCTATCCTGTTGCATACAAGTGATGCAAGATACTGAAGTGAATCGAGGATATCGCCCTTCTTGCCGATAAGCTTCTCGAACTCTTCGCTCTTTATCTCAAAAAGTGCGCCGTTTTCAAGCTTTGTTACCTCGATCTCTGTGTTTTCTATGCCCATTGCCTTTATAACATTGAGTATATATTCCTTTGCACAGTCAGCCTTTTTCTGCAAAGTGTCGCTCCACTCTGCCTCTGTCTTGACTTCTTCCTGAACTTCTGCCTTTTCTTCAACAGCCTCTGTTTCTTCAGTTACAGTTTCTACCTTTGTTTCAGGCTCATATTCAGCTTCTACCTTTGCCTCACCCTTGATCTTTCCGAAAAAGCCCTTTTTAGGCTCTTCAAGAACTGTGAAAGTGATCTTTTCTACTTCTGTTCCAAATTCAACTGCCGCCTTGTTCTTTGCTTCGTCTACAGTTGCGGCTGTAAAGATCTGTTTCATTTTTTCTGCTCCTCTCGCTAAAAAAGTTTAGTCAACAACAGGTCAATCCTGTGAATCGTCATATTCGTCGCCATATTTCTCAGCCATTCTCTTTCTGGCTTCGTTAAGACGTCTTCTCTGCTCGTCTTTAAGCTCCATCTTTGTTTTCTTCTTAGGCTCATCGTAATCCTCATCGTCAGAAAGTGACTTTCTGATCTCAGCAGGATCCTTACCAGCCTGTATCATCTGAGCCTCAGCCATTTTTTCAATAAGAGTAGGCTTGCCCTTCTTTTTCTGCTTTGCTATATCCTTCTGAACAAGCTCTGCAACGTGTTCAGGTGTATAGATCTTATTGAGTACGATAGTCTGTCCAAGTGCAAACAGTGAAGAATAGCACCAGTAAAGACCAAGACCTGCCGGATAGCTGAAACCGATCCACAGTGAGAAGATAGGCATACCGTAAAGCATTATCTTCATTCCCATTCCGCCCATATTAGCGGCGTCAGGATTGTTCTTCTTTGCAAAATGCTGTGAAACGAATGTCACTATAAGCTGCAAAAGTGCTGATACAATAGGGATAATGCATGAAAGATCCTTCATTGTTGGTATCTTTCCAAGGAAAAGTCCGAAAATGCTGTAGTTGAAATCTTCAGCCGCAGCCTTTACGCTTGTTGGAAGCACATCTGCATACTGTCCGCCCTCTTTTTCAGTGAAAACGAAAGTCATAAGCTCAGGTCTTGACTGAATAAGGTTTGTGGAGAAGTAATTCTCGTTAAGAATAAAAGTATCTATATCATTATGAGCCTTAATAGCATTCATAACGTTAGATATCTTGTTGTCATTAGAAAGTGCCTTTGCAGACTTCGGATACTTGTCCTTATCTGTAAAAAGCTTTTCAAGCTTATCATAAGCTTCGTCCTCAGTAGCACCGTCTTTCTCAAACTTTTCAATAAGCTTTTCTATTGTAGTATCCTTGCTTTTTACCTCAGCACTGACAACATAAAGATTCGATATCATGTTGTTTGAGTCTGTAAGCTCCTCTTTATCTGCGTTTGAAACGTAGGTAAGAGGTCCGTAAATAACAGGGATAAGAGCAAACAGAATTACCATTGTGATGACCATTGGCAAACAGCTTGCCATAGGGTTTACGCCCGCCTTGGCGTAAAGGTTCATCTGCTCTTCCTGCATCTTCTGCTGGTTTTTAGCGTATTTCTTCTTTATCTTTTCAAGCTCAGGCTGAAGCATGGTCATTCTTGCCGTGCTCTTCTGCTGCTTAACGTTAAGCGGAAATACTATAAGTCTTGTAAGGATAGTGAAAAGCAGCAGTGCTATTCCGTAGTTTTTGCATACAAAATAGCAGCCCTTCATTATCCAGCCCAAAGGGGTCGCAATAATACCCATTTAATATCCTCCAGATCAATTATTTGTCATATTGATAACCTATATATCTGATTAAGCTCTCAGGCTTATTTTTTTCTGATTTTAAAATACTCAGTGGTAAGCTTGTCAGGAACATAGTCAACCCCTCCCAGACTCCACGGGTTGCACCTAAGCAGTCTCCATACAGTGAGCAGCGTGCCTTTAAAAAAGCCGTGTTTTCTGTAAGCCTCCAGCGCATATGCCGAACAGCTTGGATAATACTTGCACCTTGGTCCGAAAAGAGGACTTATAAATCGCTGATAAAACCTTATCAGCAGCTGAGCCAGTTTACTCATTTTACTTTCTCTTTGCCCTGCCTGACCTGTTATTCTTTGGAACAGGCTTATTCATCTCTTTTATGAGTCTTTTTTTTATAAATCTTTCAATATCCTGAGTTTTCTTTTCCCCTATATCGTTTCTTCCCACAAAAACTATATCATAGCCCAGCGGAAATTCCGCCTCGTTAAGTCTGTAGGCGGCTCTTACTATTCTCTTTATCCTGTTTCTCGTTACTGCGCAGCCCTGCTTTTTGCCTGCCGTTATGCCAAGCCTGTTGTATGGGCTGCCGTTGGGATAAAAATATGCTGCTACAAAACTGTCTGCACAAAATCTTCCCTTTTTATAGCACCTTAAAAATGCCTTGTTATCCTTTAAAACCGTTGTGAACAGCATCTTCATTTCCCCATTGTGTACTGTTTTTACTCTTTTCGCCTTTTCACGGCAATTTTGCCAAAAAAAGATAAAGACCCAATACCATGCAAATCAATGAATGGTATATAGGTCATCTGAGGCAGCGTCCAACGACGCTTAAATACAACTGCCTAGGGACATCACTTCAGGCGTAACTAACCGCCTGAATAATGCCTGTCAGACTTATCATCAGAAACTGCCTGTATCTCTTAGTAGCTGAGTCTAGCTCTGCCCTTTGCTCTTCTTCTTGCGAGTACCTTTCTGCCGTTAGCAGTAGACATTCTCTTCATGAAGCCGTGAACTTTCTTTCTCTGAAGCTTTTTAGGCTGATATGTTCTTTTCATCGAATTCTCCTCCTTCCGCTTTCAACACTCCGTCATTTTATACAAAAAAACGTCCTCGGAGATGTTTAAACTTATAGGGTCACAGCAAATTACAATATCGCTATGAAAAAAGCCCTTGTAATTTAATATTATAGCTCATTCACACACCATTTGTCAAGCCTGTTCATAATATTTTTATATTTTTTTTGATATTATTTTTCTTTGCTTTGAGGGGCTTACTGTCCGAAAAACCTGCCGCTTACGTCCTCATTTTTTATGAGCATACAATATATTGTGTGCCAAATATAAATTTTATCTGTATTAAGTGTTTTTTCTTATCTTTGAAAAGCATACTTTTTATCCTTATTTCTTTCCTTATATATAATATATAGGACTTGAAATTTTAAGTCAAGTGTGCTATAATAGTATAGAATTGATTAATTATGCCTGTTTATATTTTTTTAAAACTCTGACCTGCCGTCTGTTTGACAGGGGTCACGGCGGACAGCGGAAACACCGCACAGGCAGAGCTATTTTCTAGGAGGTTATGGAGAAACAATGGATTCCTTTAATGACGTATTTCAGGAGGTCCTGAAATATTGCCGAAACTGCAAAAGTATCAGCGAGCCGGGATACAACAAATGGATAAAGATACTTGAACCGATGAAGCTTGAAAACAATGTGGCTTATTTGCTCACTGATTCTGATTTTTCAAGAGATATCACTATGAACGCCTATGAGAATCTTTTAAAAGAAGCTTTTCTCAACACTTTGGGCTTTGAGGTAGATATAAAAATACTTGTTAAAGACAAAGAAGAAGTTAATGAAACTGAGGAAAAGGATATAGAAGTCAAGGTGGCTGACTTTTCTGATGAAGAAAACAACAATCTTACCTTTGATAACTTTATCAAAGGTAAATCGAATGATCTTGCCTATGCTTTCAGCACGGCTGTCGCACATAAGTATGACGAGGATCAGAAAACGCCGTCTAACACAAATACTATATTCAACCCTCTCATCATATACGGTGATTCGGGACTTGGAAAAACTCACCTTATGAAAGCTATCGAGCATGAGGTAAAGAAAAATCACCCTGAGCTGAAAATTATTTACACCACAGGTGAATCCTTTATAAACCAGCTCGTTAAAGCTATCGAGTCAAAGGAAACTAATAAATTTCATGATAAATACAGAAATGCCGACTATCTTATGGTAGACGATATACAGACCATTGCAGGCAAGGAGCGTATGCAGGAGGAATTTTTCCATACCTTCAACGATCTTTACAATGCGGGCAAGCAGATAGTTCTCACATCGGATATTGCACCGTCAAAGATATCGAAGCTTCAAAACAGGATACTTACCAGATTTTCACTGGGCGTTCAGGTAGACGTTACACCGCCTGATTTTGAAACAAGAATGGCTATCGTAAAGAAAAAGGCTGATATGCTGGACTTGCAGCTTTCTGACAATGTAGTAAGGATAATAGCAGAGAAGATAAAGACGAATATACGTCAGCTTGAGGGAACTGTAAACAAAATAAAGGCTCTTACTATTTATACGAATGAAAGCCCGTCCATATCTATGGCTCAGAGGATAATCAAGGAAATAATCATTGAAAATCACCCTGCTGAGATAACGGTTGACAGGATACTTCAGGAGGTAGCGGCAGCATTTGACGTTACTGCTGACGACATAAAATCAACAAACAGACGTGCAAATGTATCCCTTGCAAGAAAAATAGCAATCTATATCTTCAAGGACGTAAAGGGCATGACCTTTATACAGATAGGAAATGTACTTAACAAAAACCATTCAACTATGACCATACACTATCAGGACGTTGTTAAAAATCTTAAAGAGAACAAACAGCTAAAAGATACCGTTGACGACATAATCAAAAACCTCAAGGACAATTAAACGGACAATTTCAACATTTTCAACATAGTTTTCAACAATTTTGTTGAATATCCGGACTTGGATATATAAAGCTTTGCGGAATGTTTTTCAAAACTTTGCACAATGAAGTTTAAACCATGGTGTTATAAAATAAAACACCGATTTTCAGGTTTCAACATTTTTTGCGATAATAATAAACATTCAACAAACATTTTTTCAACTTTTCAAACACAAAAAAAGTTTTTGAAAACACAGTTGAAGTGATGTTAAAATAAACTTGAAAAGCAAAACAAGTCTGCAAAAGGCTTTGAATGACTTTTCAACCATTTCAACACACTCTACTACTAATACTAATTTAATATTGATTTATTTATATATTATCAGAGCAAAAAATATAAATTTGAGAAATTCATATGTTGAAAAAACAAAAGTCAGATAAATGTAATTTTTTAGAAAGGAAATTGCTATGAAAATTCTGTGTAATAATGCTTCACTTTGCGGAGCAGTAACAAATGTTTCAAAAGCAGTGTCAGAACGTGCTGCACTTAAATCTCTTGAGGGAATAAAATTCAAGCTTGAAAACTCAATGCTGGAGCTTACCGGCTATGACCTTGAGATAGGTATAAAAACTGTTATTCCGGTAAAGAGCGACGATTCGGGAGAATTTATACTCAATGCAAGGTTATTTTCAGAAATGATAAGGAAAATGCCTTCTGAAGAGATCCTGATAGAGGTTTCTGAAAATTTTCAGGTAACGATCTCAGGAGGAGTTACCACATTCAATATCCCTGCAACATCAGCAGAGGAATATCCTGCACTTCCTAAGAAAGAGGAAGAAAACAAAATAACTATCTCTCAGCCTGTTCTTAAGGATATGATAAATCAGACAAAGTTTGCCGTGGCTGTTACAGACCTTAAGCCTGTTCTTAAGGGCGAGCTTTTTGAGATTGAAAACGGTACTCTTACTCTTGTTGCCCTTGACGGATATAGACTTGCTGTGAGATATGAGCCTATAAAGTATGACGGAAGTCTTAAATTCGTCGTGCCTGCAAAAACTCTTTCTGAGATAGCAGCACTTCTGGGAGATAATGACGAAGAAACAGCCTCCGTTTATCTCTCAAAAAATCATGTTGTGTTTGAATTAAACGGCTATCTTGTTTATTCAAGACTTATCGAGGGCGAGTTTCACCCTTATAAGTCAGCTATACCAACTACTTGCACAACTGAGGTCATTGTTGACAGGAAAGAGCTTATTGCCGCTCTTGAAAGAAGTTTGATACTTATAAGTGACAGAACACCGTCACCTGCAAGATGCTATTTTGAAAATAATTCTATAAAAATAAACTGCTCAACAAGCGTTGGAAAGATAACAGACGAGATAAAGGCTGATATAGCAGGTCCTGTTATCGAGATAGGCTTCAAGTGCAAATATCTTCTTGACCCTCTGAAGGTCATAAAGGAAGATAAGGTCAAATTGCAGATGAGCGGAAGTCTGCTGCCTATGAAGATAGTTCCGTGTGAGGGCGACGCTTATACTTACCTCGTTCTCCCTGTAAGACTAGCAAAGGAATAAGAATATGAAATATCAACAGATAGATGTAAATATAAAATCAGAGTTTATAAAGCTCGATTCTCTGCTTAAATATGCAGGCGTTGTGGAAACAGGCGGCATTGGCAAGGAGATAATCCTTGAGGAGAGAATCAAAGTAAACGGTGAGGTCTGCACAATGAGGGGAAAGAAGATCCGCCCCGGGGATAAGGTGCAGATAGACGAGATAGCTACAGAGATAGTGGTAAAATAAAATGGTGATAACCAAAATTTCCGCAGACGGATTTAAAAATCTCAAAAAAGTCGAGATATATCCTCATGAGAAAATGAATATTTTCTGCGGAAAGAATGCTCAGGGCAAAACAAATCTTATAGAAGCTATATGGCTTTGCAGCGGAGTGAGGTCTTTTCGCAACACAAAAGACAGAGAAATGATAGATATAAACGGACAGTTCATGAATATCGACATTTCATTTAAAAACAGCTTTCGCAGTCAGGATATACATTTTGCAATGGCAAGACCTAATGTGAGAGAAAAAAACGTCACCTTGAACGGCGTAAAGCTGAAAACTCCCTCAAAGCTTTTCGGAAGCCTTGATTGTGTTATCTTTACTCCTGAGGATCTGGAGCTTTCAAAAGGCTCTCCCGAAAACAGACGGCAGTTTCTTGACCTTTCAGTGTCACAGATAAAAAATTCCTATAGCTCTGTTATCTCAAAATATGATGATCTTATAGAGCAGAGAAATATATTGTTAAAAAATATCTGTTACGGCAGATCAAAAAGAGAAGAGCTTGAAGTGTGGGATATCCAGCTTGCTCAGCTTGGGGCTTATATATCGCTTTTAAGATATAATTATACCAAAAAGCTCGATATGTTCGCAAAAAAGCTTTATGAGGATATATCAGAGGGCAGAGAAAGGCTGGAGCTTGAATATTATTCCACTGTGTATTCAAATCTGGAGGGCAGAAAAGATTATGCAGGAGAAATGGCTGAAGAGTATCTAAGCTGTCTGCAAAATAATCTTGATGACGATATAAGAGCAGGATTTACACAGAAAGGCGTTCACAGAGACGATCTTGCGGGAAAAATAAACGGACTGGCAGTTAGACAGTTCGCTTCTCAGGGACAGCACCGCTCTCTTGCTCTTATTTTGAAGCTTTCGCAGGCTTATATACTTGCCGAGGAGATAGACGACAGCCCGTGTATACTTCTCGATGATGTTTTGAGCGAGCTTGACCTCTCAAGGCAGAAGTTCGTTATCTCGAAAATACACGATATGCAGGTCTTTATAACCTGCTGTGACAGGAATATCCCCTTTGACGAGAAAAGCCATGGAAAGATATTCAATATAGAAAACGGAATGATAGTTCAGGAGAATAAGTGATGTTTCTGCATTTAGGAAATAACTATTTAGTCAATACTAAAGATGTGATAGGCATTTTCGATATAGAGAACACCTCTGTTTCTGCCAACACAAAGGAATTTCTTAATTTTGCGGCAAAAAACAGACGTGTTGTGAACTGCACATATGAAATGCCTAAAAGCTTTGTGGTGTGCCTTGATAAAGACTTTACGGAAACTGTGTATATAAGTCAGATGAGCTGTGCCACACTTTTGAAAAGAAGCAAAAGAATGCCTGAATGATGAATCAAAGAAATAAGATGATAAGATAAAAAAACCAAGTGATGAGGGGGTTATTTTTTGGAAAATAACAACGAGATCGAGATCCAGAACACCGAGGAAATATCCATGGTGGATAAGCAAAATGATTATAATGAAAATCAGATACAGGTGCTGGAGGGTCTTGAAGCGGTAAGAAAAAGACCTGGTATGTATATCGGATCAACAGGTCCAAAGGGACTTCACCACCTTGTCTATGAGATAGTTGACAACGCTATCGATGAGGCATTGGCAGGATATTGCACTGAGATAGAAGTGGAGATACTTCCCGGGGACATTATCAGAGTTACCGATAACGGACGTGGTATCCCTACAGGTATACACCCAAAGGAGAAAATATCTGCTGCAACGGTAGTTTATACCATTCTCCACGCAGGCGGAAAGTTCGGCGGCGGCGGATATAAGGTAGCAGGCGGACTTCACGGCGTTGGTGCGTCTGTAGTAAACGCCCTCTCGGAATATCTTGAGCTTACAGTTTATGACGGAAAACATATTCATTTTCAGAGATTTGACAGAGGTAATTATTCAGAGCCGCTGAAAATAATCGGCGATACTGATAAAACAGGTACTTCCGTTCTCTTTAAGCCTGACCCTGAAATATTTCAGGAAACAACAGTGTTTGACTATGAAACACTGCTGAAAAGACTTAGAGAACAGGCATTTCTTAATGCCGGTATAAAGATAATATTCACTGATAAGAGAAATGAATCAGAGCCTGTGGGCGAAACTCTCCACTATGAGGGCGGTATAAGACAGTTTGTGGAGCATATCCACAAAACAAGAGGCGTTACACCCCTTTCTGAGGAAGTTATCTATGTCAACGGCATGGAAGGCGATACTTTTGCTGAGATAGCTTTGCAGTATAACGATACTTATAATGACCTTATATTGTCATTTGCTAATAATATCCATACTCCTGACGGCGGTACTCATGAAACAGGCTTTAAAAATGCTCTTACAAAGGTAATAAATAACTACGGTAAGAAGTTCGGCTATCTTAAAGACGACGATAAACTTCTTGGCGACGACGTAAGAGAGGGTCTGACGGCTATAGTATCCGTTAAGCTCACAAACTGTGAGTTTGAGGGACAGACAAAGGGCAGACTTGGCAATCCTGAGGTAAGACCTTTCGTTGACAAGATAGTTACCGAAAAGCTTATGAACTACTTCGAGGAAAATCCTACTGTAGCAAAGGCTATATTTGATAAGTCCGTTCAGGCACAAAAGGCAAGAGAAGCCGCAAAGAAAGCAAGAGAGCTTACAAGAAGAAAATCTGCTCTTGAATCCTCTTCATTGCCTGGCAAGCTTGCAGATTGCTCAGAGAGAGATGCTTCACTCACCGAGATCTATATCGTCGAGGGAGATTCTGCGGGCGGCTCTGCAAAGGAAGGCAGAGATAGAAAATATCAGGCTATACTTCCTTTGTGGGGAAAAATGCTCAACGTTGAAAAAGCCAGGATAGATAAGGTATACGGCAATGAAAAGCTTATGCCTGTTGTTACCGCACTGGGAACATCAATAGGCGAGGACTTTGACCTTTCAAAGCTCCGTTACGGCAAAGTTATCATCATGGCCGATGCCGATGTGGACGGTTCTCATATCAGAACACTTCTGCTTACATTCTTCTTTAGATTTATGCGTCCTCTTATCGAGGAGGGTCATATCTATCTTGCTCAGCCACCGCTTTTCAAAGTCGCAAGGGGCAAGCAGGTCAGATATGCTTTCTCAGACGCAGAGAGAGATCAGTATATTTCTGAGCTTTCGGGTGAAAACAATCTGAAGGTAAACGTTCAGAGATATAAAGGTCTTGGTGAGATGGACCCTGAACAGCTTTGGGAAACAACCATGGATCCTGAAAGAAGAACTATGATAAAGGTGACAATGGAAGACGCTGTTAAGGCGGACGAGATATTCACTATTCTTATGGGCGATAAGGTCGCACCGAGAAAAGAATTTATAGAGAAAAATGCAGAGTATGTAAAGGATCTTGACGTTTAAAGAAAGGATACTGCTTTGGATAACAACGAAAATAAAAATCAGGAAACAGAGCTTGAAGAGGTAAAAACAGAGGAAGCTGTTGAAACGGCTGAGAAAGCTGTTGATAATGCTGACGAGGCAGAAGAAGCACAGCCTGAAAAAGAGCCTGTTTTGAGCTTTGAGTATGATGTGAAAAACGAGGAAGAGGAAAGAGCTTTTTTAGCCTTTCAGAAGAAATTCGTTTATGCGCATAACTGGAAGATAACAGCGGCTTTCGGCGTTGTTGCAGCACTTTTTATAGTGTCCATAGTGAGAAACCCTTCGGGATATCTTAACTGGGTGCTGGCGTTCATATGCCTTGCAATAATCGTTCTCACATGGTATAACACCAGAAGAATAAGAAAATATCTTATGCAGGCACTTAAACCTCTTGAGGACGACAAGTATGTTTTCACCCTCTATGATGACAGCTTCAAAATAGAAACGCTGCCGACAGAGGAGGAAAAGCAGGAGGAGGACTTTACTCCTGTTCCACCGAGGATAGTTGGTTTTGAGGATATCTCACTGAACGTTTTGGAAAATGACGAGATGTTTATTATAATACTCAAAAAAGAAACTATTTATGTGCTTGCAAAAAGAGTTATGAACGAGCAGCAGCAGGAAACCCTGAGAAAAACTTTTTCAGAGCTGCTTGATAGCGATTATGAAATGATAGATAATAAATAAGAACAGGATATGTTCTTTTCAAAGTAAACCGAAAGGTTAAAAAGGAGTGGATAAAGTGAGCGATTATAACGTTATTGACACTGATGTTGAAGCGATAATGAAAGAATCTTTCATTCAATATTCAATGGCGGTAATTGTATCCAGAGCCTTACCTGATGTAAGGGACGGACTTAAACCTGTTCACAGAAGAATTTTATATACCATGTATGAAAATGGTCTTACACCTGATCAAGCTTACAGAAAATGTGCTGACACAGTAGGTTCTGTGCTTGGTAAATATCACCCACACGGTGACGCATCAGTTTATGACGCACTTGTAAGACTTGCTCAGAAGTTCTCAATGAGATATCCTCTTGTTGACGGTCACGGAAACTTCGGTTCTGTTGACGGCGACCCTCCGGCTGCCTACCGTTATACTGAGGCTAAAATGGCTAAGATGTCAGTAAATATGCTGACAGATATAAACAAAACAACTGTTGATTTTCAGTCAAACTATGATGACAGACTGAAAGAGCCTGTTGTGCTGCCGTCAAGATTTCCAAATCTTCTTTGTAACGGCTCAGTAGGTATCGCTGTGGGCATGGCAACGAATATCCCTCCTCATAACCTCCATGAAGTTATCGAGGGAATGAAAACTGTCATGAAAAATCCTGACTGCACACTTGATGAGCTTATGCAGAGCATAAAGGGTCCTGACTTCCCTACAGGCGGTATCATCATGGGCAGGTCCGGTATCAGAGCGGCTTACGGTACAGGTCGAGGAAAGATAACACTGCGTTCAAAGACCTCTATCGAGGAGATAAAGGGCAGAAACTGCATTATTGTCACTGAGATACCTTACATGGTAAACAAGGCAAGACTTGTTGAGTCTATCGCTGATCTTGTTAAGGAAAAGCGTATCGACGGAATACATTATATAAACGATGAATCCGGCAAGGACGGAATGAGGATCGTTATCGAGCTGAAAAAGGACGCTAATCCTCAGGTAGTTCTCAACAAGCTGTTCAGCTATACACAGCTTCAGGATACTGTGGGTGTTATAATGCTCGCTCTTGTGAACGGTATCCCTAAGGTGCTGACCCTCAAGGAAATGCTTGAGCAGTATATAGACTTTCAGGTCGATGTTATCACAAGAAGAACTAAGTTTGATCTTAACAAGGCTAAGGAAAGAGAGCATATCTTAAAGGGTCTTGTTATCGCACTTGACAATATCGACGAAGTTATCGAGATAATGAAAACTTCTAAGAATATCCCAGAGGCTAAGCAAAGACTTAATCAGCGTTTTGGTCTTACAGATATTCAGGCTGACCATATTGCAAATATGACCCTCGGACGTCTGACCGGTATGGAAAGACAGAAGATAATCGACGAGTTGGCTGAGATCGAAGTCAAGATAGCTGACCTTGAAGATATCCTTGCAAATCATCAGAGAATACTTGATATAATCATTGAAGAGGTCGAGGCTATTCAGGATAAGTTCGGTGACGAGAGAAGAACTCAGATAGAAAATGTCAGCGGTGAAGTTGATATCGAAGATCTTATCCCTGTTGAGGAAAGCGTTGTTACCTATACAAATGCAGGATATATAAAGAGAATGCCTGTTTCAGAGTATAAGGCTCAGAAGCGTGGCGGACGTGGCGTAACGGGTATGAAACAGCGTGAGGACGATTATATCGACGAGCTTCAGACCTGTTCTTCACATGATAATATACTCTTTATCTCCAATAAGGGCATAATGTATAAGCTCAAATGCTATGAGCTTCCGGAAGGCTCAAAGGCTTCAAGAGGCACGAATATAGTAAATCTTCTTGAACTGGGTGAGGGCGAGAAGATAGCCGCAATGATAAAAACTGCCGACTTTGACGAGGGCAAGTATATCGTCATGGTAACAAAGAACGGCAAGATAAAGAGAACTCCGCTGACTTCCTACAGAAATGTAAGAAAGAACGGTCTTATCGCTATTGGTCTTGATGAGGGCGACGAGATCGCAGGAGTAAGAATGACCTTTGGTGACAATGAGGTTATCGTTGCAACGCATAATGGTTATGCTATCAGGATAAGAGAAACTGACATAAGAGAGATGTCAAGAGTTGCTCACGGCGTAAAGGCTATAAAACTCAGGGGCAGCGACTATGTTGTATCAATGGCAAGAGTAAGAGAGGGTGCAAGCGTTCTCACTGTTGCTGAAAACGGTCTTGGCAGACGTGTTCCGCTGGAGTCTTATAAGGTACAGAACAGAGGCGGCTACGGTCTTATGAACTATAAGAGTGGCGGAGTATGCGGAATAAAGGTCGTTGATGATGAAGATGATATTATCATGATATCCACAGACGGCATTGTTATCAGAATAAGAGCCTGCGATATCAGCATGATGAGCAGATACTCCCGTGGCGTAAGACTTATGAGAGTCGGCGAGGACGGCAGAGTGGTTTCATTCACAAGAACTGAGCATGACGATGATGTTGAAACGGCAGAGGTAGAAAAGGCTACTGCCGAGGAGATAGCAGAGGCTCAGGCTGAGGAAAATGCTGAGGTCATTGAAGAGAATACCGAAAGCGTTGAGAATGAGGATTCTGAGAACACGGAAGAATAAAGAATGAATAATATGACACAAATTTTTGACATTAGCGAAGTCGAGAATGGATTATCTTTATTTAAAGAAGACAAACCATTTAGTGATGAAAAAAAACTAAAGGTATATTATATATCTGATATGCATTTAGAACATCATTTTAACTATGAGATATCCATTCAAAAGCAAATAAATAAAATAGTTAAAGATTTATTTAGTGATGATTTTAAATCAGATTTATCAATGAATAATTTAGTTGTTTTATTTAATGGAGATATCGCTGATAATGCAGAATTTGTGTCATTATTTTTTAATCAGTTTATCCTTAGGTGGAATTATGTACTTTATAAAAGATATAAAGTAAATCAATCTAAGATATTACCTGATGAAGAAGTAAAAGCATATGAAAAAATTCGAGATCAGCAAATAGATAGATTAAATAAGATTGGAAAATTATATAAAAAGAAAAATCTAAGTGAAAAACTTCTGTCATTAGACATTTCTGATCTTGATAAAAGTATCAAAAAAATGAAATTGCCTGAATATGTTATAAATATTATAGAAAAAATTACGAAATGTGATTATGAAATAAGGCTTTTAAATAATTATATTATTCCATATGTTGAAAAAAGAGAAAAATTCACTTTTATTAAAACAAAACTTCCTATATTTGTAACGTTAGGAAATCATGAAATCTCAAACTTTGATACTTTAAGTCAAGCGTATAATTATTATAAATCTCTTTATGATTCACTTGGAATTAAGCTTTTGCATAATAATTCTTATGAAAATGATGATTATATTATTTTTGGTGGTATAGGTTTTGCTAAGTATAATGAAAGATATAATGCAGATAGTTTGTGTGGACCCAGATTATTTTCGAGAAAAGAAGAAATAAAAGAATCAGATTTGTTTTTTAAGGAGTATAAAAATAGATTATATAATGCTATAAATCAAAAGAAAAAATTAATAGTAGTAAGTCATTATCCAGTAAGAGATTGGTCGCAAAATTATGTGACTGATTTGCATTGTTCTTATTTTACAGGACACACTCATCAAAATCAAAATTTATTGCAAAAGAATATTTATGCAGATAATCAAATAGGATACTATAATAATTATTTTAAAATGAAATCAGTAAATTTAGGTGTAGCTAGCAATCCATTTTTCGACTATAAAGACGGCTATCATGTTATAACCACTGAAGATTATGCAAAATTTTATAATTATTCAAAAGAGCGTATTCAAGGAACAAGACTCATAGAAAATCAAATAAAAAACTATGGGGAAAAGTTTTATATGATAAAACACAAAGGTAAATATGTATTTTTCCTCATAAGCCATGTAAACACTAAAATTTGTATTGGTGGAAAAATAAAAACGATTAGTAATTGTAGTGATATCGAACATTTTGATAAAATGTTCGATAAAATGGTAAATAAATATATAGAACTATTTGCACCTTATTGGAAATATATAAATCAAATGGCGAGTGAAGTAAAATCCTTAGGTTATTGTGGAGATGTACATGGTTGTATTGTAGATTTAGATTTTTGCAATCATATTATGATAAATCCACTTGATCAAAAGGTGACATTTTATAATTCACCAACCATGGGGTTTGTAAAGATATTTGATAATTTAGAAAATTTAATAACCTATATGAATAATGGATATATATTAAATATTGAAAAGAAAAAAATGTTAGAACTTAAAAATAATAATGCAATAATAAGTAAAACAAGCCAAGAAATTTCACAAGAAGTAGGTGAACTTATAAAAATAGATATAAAAAATAGTGTATATTCAATTTCAAATTATATGAGACAAATACAAAGATTATTTGATTCAAATATCCTTAGAGATTGGAACGAAGATATAATAAGCATACAAAAAAGGTGAGCGGCACATGACCGTTCACCTTTTTGCATATCAAAATTACTTTGTTATCTTGTCTTTGCCGCCCATGTACATTCTCAGTGGCTCAGGAATATTAACTGTTCCGTCAGCATTGAGATTGTTTTCGAGGAATGCGATAAGCATTCTTGGAGGTGCAACAACTGTGTTGTTAAGAGTGTGAGCAAAATACTTTGTGCCGTCCTCTGCCTTTATTCTTATGCCAAGACGTCTTGCCTGTGCGTCGCCAAGATTTGAGCAAGAACCCACTTCAAAATACTTCTTCTGTCTTGGACTCCATGCCTCAACGTCACAGCTCTTTACCTTGAGGTCTGCAAGGTCGCCTGAGCAGCACTCAAGTGTTCTTACAGGAATATCGAGTGAACGGAAGAAATCAACAGAATTCTGCCATAGCTTGTCATACCATGCCATGCTGTCTTCCGGCTTGCAGACAACTATCATTTCCTGCTTTTCAAACTGGTGTATTCTGTAAACGCCTCTCTCTTCGATGCCGTGTGCGCCAACTTCTTTTCTGAAGCATGGTGAATAGCTTGTGAGAGTCTTTGGAAGCTCGCCCTCCGGAATGATAGTGTCGATAAATCTGCCTATCATTGAATGCTCAGAAGTACCGATGAGATAAAGATCCTCGCCCTCTATCTTGTACATCATGCCTTCCATTTCAGAAAAGCTCATAACGCCTGTAACAACGTCTGAACGTATCATGTAAGGAGGAATGAAATATGTGAAACCTCTGTCTATCATGAAATCTCTGGCATATGAAAGAATTGCAGAATGAAGTCTTGCAATGTCGCCCATAAGATAATAGAAGCCGTTTCCTGATGTTCTTCTTGCACTGTCAAGATCAATGCCGTTAAAGCTTTCCATAATGTCAACGTGATATGGAATCTCATAATCAGGAACAACAGGCTCTCCGAATTTTTCAATCTCTACGTTCTCGCTGTCGTCCTTGCCTATAGGAACGCTTGGGTCGATTATGTTAGGGATAACGAGCATTCTCTCACGTATCTTAGCTTCAAGCTCTTTTTCCTTTTCAGCCATAGCGTCAAGCTCAGCACCGATAGCGGAAACCTCAGCCTTTACTTTCTCAGCTTCGTCCTTCTGACCCTTAGCCATAAGACCGCCTATCTGCTTGCTCATTACCTTTCTTTTATTTCTCAGCTCGTCAGCCTTTGTTTTGGCTGCTCTGTATTCTTCGTCAAACTGAGCTACCTCGTCAACAAGAACGAGCTTTTCGTCTTGAAACTTCTTTTTGATGTTTTCCTTGACAAGCTCAGGATTTGTACGGATAAGCTTAATATCTATCATTTTACATACTCCTTTTAGCTGACGCAAAAAAATTTCCTTACGTCGCAATATTTATCCTTTTAATAATATCACTAAAAGGAGATTTTGTCAAGACAAAGCCCCTTTAAAACAGGCTTTTGAAACAGGTTTTGAGAGAACTTATTTCATAGATGAAATACTATCATGATATAAGTAACAGTGCGAATTTCATAAAAACTATTGACATTTTGTATCAAACGTTTTATAATTATAAGGTGAATGTGTTCGTTATGGGCGTATTGTGCCATGACGGCAGAAAAGCCTCTGGGCTTAATAAATTTATCAGGAGGATTAAAGGTGCGAAAAGTTAAAAAACCCGTGTTTTTTATCGTGCTTTTGTGTATAATTGCATTTGGATATCTCACTTATGCAGGAATACATACTCAGTACGGAGATATAAAAACAAGCTATATCAAGGGCGTTGAAGATATCCGCTGGGGTATCGATATTCAGGGCGGCGTAAATGCTACGTTTGAACCTGCCGATAATTACGACGCTACAAAGGAAGAAATGGACGCTGCAAAGGCTGTTATCGAGCAAAGACTTGTAAGCCTTAATATCACAGACAGCGAGGTCTATGTAGACTATAAGAAAAATAAGGTAATGGTTTCATTCCCATGGCAGGCTAACGAAGAAAGCTTTGACCCTGAGGCTGCCGTTTCTGAGCTTGGCGAAACTGCAAAGCTTGTATTCAGAAAGGGTAAAGAAGAAAAAGGCGAGCAGGTGCTTACAGGAAATGACGTTAAAAAGGCTGAGGTAAGACAAACTCAGGACGAAACTACAGGAAATATCAAGTATGTTGTAAGCCTGACTCTTAACGACAGCGGTAAAAAAGCTTTTGCTGACGCTACAACTGAGCTTGCCGGAAAAGGCTCTATCTCTATCTGGATGGACGATAAGTGCATTTCTGCCCCAAGCGTAAATTCAGCTATCACTGACGGCGAGTGCGTTATCGAGGGAAGCTTCACATATGATTCTGCAAAGGCTCTTTCAGATAAGATAAATGCAGGTTCTATCCCATTCGACCTTAAAACAACAAGCACGAACATCATCTCACCTACACTTGGCGAGGGTGCAAAGAACGCAATGGTCATCGCAGGACTTATCGCATTTATCGTTATCGCCGCATATATCATCGTTATCTATAAGCTGCCCGGCTTTGTTGCGTCTATCGCACTTATAGGTCAGGTAATAGGTTCTATCGCCTGCATCACAGGTTTCTTTGGAAATATCGACAGCTTTACGCTGACTATCCCTGGTATCGCAGGTATTATCCTTTCTATCGGTATGGGCGTTGACGCTAACGTTATCACAGCCGAGAGAATAAAGGAAGAACTTAACAACGGCAAAACACTCAATGGTGCTATCGAGCTTGGCTACAAGAGAGCATGGAGCGCAGTGTTTGACGGAAACATCACAGTAGTATTCGTTGCAATAATCCTTATGGGTGCCTTCGGACCTACAGACAGCGTTTTCGGAACACTTCTCAGCCCTGTATTCTCAGTATTCGGCGCAAGCACAGCAGGTACTATCTATTCACTTGGATATACTCTCCTTGTAGGTATCCTCCTGAACTTTGTATTCGGTATTTTCTGTTCAAGACTTATGCTTTCGTCCCTCTCAAAGTTCAAGTGCTTTAAGAAACGCAAGCTTTACGGAGGTGCTGAAATAAATGAGTAAAGAAAGAAAGACCCTGAATGTTGTGGGTCACAGCAAAATATTTTATTCCATATCATGCGCACTTATCGCAATTTTTATCATTCTTACATTCGTTATAGGCCTTAACGTGGCTATCGAGTTCAAAGGCGGTACAGTCTTGACTTATACATATGAGGGTGATATAAAAACAGCTGACGTTTCAAATACCGTTTCTGACAGTATCGGAGATAAATGTACAGTAACTCTTGGTGAAAACACAGGAAACGCAGGCAAGACAGTAGAAATAAAATTCTCATCAACAAAGGGTATAAGCGATGATAAGCAGAATACCCTGAAAACAGCTCTTGAAAAGGATTTTCCTGATAATAACATAGAAGTTTACGAGTCAAACGACGTTGCAGCTTCAAGCGGTATGAACTTCTTCTTCAAGTGCCTTGCTGCATGCGCACTGGCAATGGTCATCACTATCATCTATATCGGCTTCAGATTTAAGAAGATAGGCGGTATATCAGCAGGTGTGTTCTCAGTAGTTGCCCTTGCACACGATATGTGCATGGTCTATGGCTGCTTTGTAATATGCAGATTTGACATCAACGCAAACTTTATGGCAGTTCTGCTGACTATCCTTGGATATTCTATCAACGCAACTATCATCATTTACGATAGAATCAGAGAGAATGAAAATCTCCTTGGCAACAAAATGGAGCTTGAGGATCTTGTAAACCTCTCTATTACACAGACAATGGGACGTTCTATCCATACAACTGTTACAACAGTTCTTGCTATGGCTACAGTTTGTATCGTCTGCATAATCTGCGGAGTAACATCTATCCTGAGCTTTGCTTTCCCACTTATCATCGGTATGATATCAGGTGTTTATTCTTCTAACTGTATCGCACCTACACTGTGGGTACATTGGAAAAAACATCAGGCAAAGAAGTCACATTCAGGTTCAAAAACAGGCAGCACAAAGAAAAAGACTTCAAGAAGATAAAATTTTATGGACGGTATGTTATGACCCGCCCCCTGTCAAGTAGACAGCGCAAAAAACAAAAATAT
>NZ_QTVE01000011.1:0-88490 GCF_003460465.1 Ruminococcus sp. AF37-20
TACTTTGATTGTTTTGTATGTGTCAAGTTTTATTATACAGGATTATCTCTACACGTTTACAGTGATTCTGACAGACGAAGACGGAAATGAAATCGAGGTCAGCAGAATCAAAGTCGGATTCCGCCGATTTGAACTGAAAAACGGAATCATGTGCCTGAATGGAAAACGTATTATTTTCAAGGGCATCAATCGACACGAATTTGATGCGAAAACAGGCAGAGCAATCACAAAGGAAGATATGCTGTTTGACATCCAGTTCATGAAGAAAAACAATATCAATGCAGTTCGTACCTGTCATTATCCGAACAATTCTCTTTGGTATCAGCTTTGTGATGCATATGGCATTTATCTGATTGATGAAACCAATCTGGAAACACACGGTACATGGCAGAAGCTTGGTGCAACAGATCCGTCTTGGAATGTACCGGGTTCACTTTCGGAATGGAAAGAAGCTGTACTGGACAGAGCAAAATCAATGTATGAACGTGACAAAAATCACGCAAGCGTTCTCATCTGGTCTTGTGGAAACGAATCCTACTGCGGAGAAGATATTGCTGCAATGTCGGAATATTTCAGAAGCGTAGACCCGACAAGACTGGTGCACTATGAGGGCGTTACAAGAGTTCCGGACAATCAGTATGATTTCATCACGGATATGGAAAGCCGTATGTACGCAAAACCGCAGGAAGTGGAAGAATATCTGAAACAGAACAGCGGCAGACCGTATATCAGCTGTGAGTATATGCACGCTATGGGCAATTCTCTTGGCGGTTTGAGCCTTTACACTGACCTTGAGGACAAATATGAGGCTTATCAGGGTGGTTTCATCTGGGACTACATCGATCAGGCAATCGAAACCAAAAATGACGACGGGAAAACGGTTCTGGCTTATGGCGGAGATTTTGAGGACAGACCAAGCGATTACGGTTTCTGCACCAATGGTGTGATCTATGCTGACAGAAACTACTCTCCAAAGGTTCAGGAAATGAAGGCTCTGTACTCCAACATCAGAATGTCTATTCAAAACGGAATGCTTACCGTAGAAAACCGAAATCTCTTTGCAGATACAAACAACTTGTCCTTTGTTGTACGATTGGAAAAGAATGGCGTTGTTCTGAAATCCGATACATTTTCTCTGAATGTTCCTGCCGGAGATAGCAAGACAATGAAACTGACACTTCAAAAAATAGACAGTGTAGGAGAATATGTTTATCATGTTTCCGCCGTTACCGCAGATCAGACACTATGGGCAGATGCAGGGCACGAAATTGCCTTTGCACAGGAAGTGTTTGAAGTGAAAGATAATCAGATTCCGGAAACCACATTGCAAAAGCCAACGATTGTATACGGCGATGTTATCATTGGCGTTCACGGAGAAAACTTCTCCATGATGTTCGACAAAAAAGAGGGCGGCATCAGTTCTCTGAAATACAATGGTTTTGAATATATCACACGCACACCAAAGGTCAGCTTCTGGAGAGCAATGACGGACAATGACACCGGTGCTTCCGAGCCGTACAATCTTGCACAGTGGTATGCCGCAGGTAAATTTGCAAAGTATAAAACCGTTTCATGGCTGGAACAGGAAGATGCTTTGAAAATCACATTCACATATCAGGCTGCCTGTGTTCCGACTTTTGAGTTTACTGTAACCTATACCGCACACTTTGACGGAAAGCTGGGTGTAAGTGTAAATTATGCAGGAGTAAGCGGTATGTCCGATATGCCGGTTCTTGCATTGGACTTCAAGATGAAAAAACAGCTTTGCAATTTTCAGTATTACGGACTCGGTCCTGATGAAAATTACAGCGACCGATGCAAAGGAGCAAGACTGGGATTGTGGAAATCTACGGCAAAAGAAAATCTTTCCGGTTATCTTGATCCGCAGGAATGCGGCAATCGTACCGGTGTAAGAACGCTCTCTGTCCATGATGATATGCAGCATGGTCTGACGTTCCAAAAGGCATCTGCTCCGTTTGAAATGAGCGTACTGCCATACAGTGCCTATGAACTCGAAAACGCAATGCACCTAGATGAACTTCCAAGTGTTCGCTACACATGGGTCAGAATCGCTGCAAAGCAAATGGGTGTCGGCGGCGATGATTCCTGGGGTGCACCGGTGCATGAGGAGTACAGGATCCATGCAGATCAGCCGATGAAATTGGAATTTGTAATTATGCCCTTAAGATCGTAAGAAGAAAGGAAAGCAATGAAAATACAGGATTTTCAAGACAATGTTACTTGTGGTGGATTTGATAATATCTTCGCAAATATTTATAAGCCACAGGATATAAAAAGTCAGAAATCACGATATATGAGTGCTGTGGAGAAATTCACAGCACTGTATCCGAATAGAAATGATATACACGTTTATTCTGCTCCGGGTAGAACAGAAATCGGCGGTAATCATACCGAACATCAACATGGCTGTGTCATTGCAGGAGCAGTTGACTTAGATGTTATCGGTGTTGCAGCATTTCATGATGAAAACATCATCAGAATTAAATCAGAGGGATACAATGAATTTGCAGTTTCACTGGACGATTTGTATGTTCATATCGGTGAAAAAGGTTCTTCTGAAATTGTCAGAGGGATTGCAGCTCGCTTTAAGGATTCACTTTGCAGCATATTCTCTTGTTGGAGAAAGCGTTGTCGATCCACTCAAGTATTACGACAATAATCTCTGCGGAACAAAAATTCTTTTGGATTCCATGGTTGAACATCATATTGATAAAATTGTATTTTCCTCAACCGCTGCCACCTATGGTGAACCGGAAAATATTCCGATTCTTGAAACAGACAGAACACAGCCAACCAATCCATATGGTGAAACCAAACTTGCTATGGAGAAGATGTTCTATTGGACTTCAAAAGCTCATGGTTTAAGATACGTTTCTCTCCGCTATTTCAATGCTTGCGGAGCAGACAAATCAGGTAAAATCGGCGAGGCTCATAATCCGGAAAGTCATTTGATTCCTTTGATTCTTCAAGTCCCCAATGGAAAGAGAGAAAGTATCTCCATCTATGGAACAGATTATGATACTCCTGATGGAACTTGTATCAGAGACTACATCCATGTTACCGATTTGGCTCAGGCACATATTCTCGCTGTAAAGTACTTAAAAAACGGAAACGAAAGCAATATTTTCAATCTTGGAAATGGTGTCGGCTATTCCGTAAAAGAAGTAATTGATAAAGCAAGAAAAGTGACAGGGCACCCGATTCCGGCAATTGAAACGCCAAAGCGTGCCGGAGATCCTGCACGACTGGTGGCTTCCAGTGAAAAGGCAAGAAAAATTCTTGGCTGGAATCCAGTACACGATAGCCTTGAAGAAATTATATCTGACGCATGGAATTGGCATAAGAATCATCCAGATGGTTTTTGAAAAGAGGTGTTATCATGATATACAGGGCAATAAACGGATTAATCCGTCATGCAATAGAAGCTGATTTGATTACAAATGACGATATTTTCGTTGTTAGAAATCAGCTTATGGATATACTAAAACTGACTGGAATGATAAAGAACCACTCACGGGAAATATTGAAGAACTTCTTGAGCCCCTGATCGACTATGCAGTAAAGGCAGGAATCATTGAAGACACTTCTGTACAACGTGATCTATTCGATACAAGAATTATGGGTGTTTTCACACCTATGCCGAGAGAAGTTAATGCCACATTTCAAAGAAAATATTCTGCTTCGCCATCAGCAGCTACAGAATGGTACTATGCTTTTAGTAAAAGCCTGAACTATGTTCGTGCTGAAAGAATTGCGAAAGATTTAAAGTGGACATATGAATCAGAATATGGAACACTTGACATTACTATAAACCGTTCTAAGCCAGAGAAAGATCCTCGTGATATTGCTGCTAAATTGCAAAAAAATCAGCCTATCCTCAATGTCAGCTTTGTGTTGAAAATATGGGATTCGCAGGTCACCAGACACACCCTGCAAGACAAAATCTTCGTCCGGTAAAGTTAAATATCAACAGCCAAGATTGGTTCATGCAGTATTCTCCTTATGGATATTATAATGAACACTGCATCGTCTTTAATAAACAGCATATTCCTATGACAATCAATGCACAGGTATTCAATAAACTGTTTGATTTTGTTGAGCAATTTCCACACTATTTTATCGGTTCAAATGCAGACCTTACTATTGTAGGCGGTTCAATTCTAACGCATGAACACTTTCAAGGCGGCAATTATAATTTTGCAATGGCAAAAGCACCGATTGAAAGAACATTTCTTTTGAAAAAATATATGAATGTTAGTGCCGGCATTGTAAAATGGCCGATGTCTGTGATACGTCTTTCTTCAAAAAGCAGGACGGCTTTGGCAGCTGCATGTGCTGATATTTTATCAAAATGGAGAACATATACGGATGAAGTGGTTGGAATTTTTGCAGAAACAGACGGAATTCTGCATAATACAATTACTCCAATTGCAAGAGCAACTTCTTCTGGATTTGAATGCGATTTGGTATTGAGAAACAATATTACAACGAAAGAAAGACCGTTAGGTGTGTTCCATCCGAATCCTACCTTACATCATATCAAAAAAGAAAACATCGGATTGATTGAAGTGATGGGACTTGCTGTTCTTCCGGCGCGTTTAGCAGATGAACTGACACTTTTAAAAGATGCAATGCTGTCCGGCAAAGAGATTGCTACAGATGATAAAATTGCATCTCATGCAATTTGGGCAAGCGAAATTCTAAAAAAATATTCTGATTTTAACGCTGATAATGCAATGGAGATTATTCGTTATGAAGTCGGAAGAGTTTTTGAGCAGGTACTTGAAGATGCCGGAGTATTTAAGAGAGATAAACAAGGAAAAGAAGCATTTGCAAGATTTGTAGAACAATTAGGTTGATTTGGAATATATGAAAATGAGCTATTGCATTATGTGCAGCAGCTTATTTTTAATTTAATTCAATTATTCGAGGCTGAGAATTTATTTCAGCACATCATCCAGCGGAATCCAATTATCTCCTGACATATATTCGGTGTAGATTGTATTATTTATGTACAATTTCTTGGCAATTTTTTTAAACCTATTCTACACTATCAAAGGATATGTGCGTTATCTGAATTTTGTTGACTTTTTATATTTGTATGCTATAATATAATTACTGCCTAATATAAAATGCACTGATGAGTAGTGTCATTATCTTAAATTTGAGGTTTGAGAGAAGTGTAATTTTATAGGGTAGTAAAACTTCCAAGACAGGATATTGTTCTTACACCAAAAACTGAAAATAGATTATTTTTTGTGGATGAAAGATATGAGCAGGGATTTCCGTTGGATGAGAATGAATCGTTCTACATTGGAAAGTCGATAGCCGGATTGAAGTTGAATCAGTCGGCACAGAATCCGATTACATATCTGTATCCACTGGAGAAAGATAAAATTCATATTTAACGAAATTGACAAATCGGAATTTGAGAAGGTAAGTGAATGGGATATCACGATACAAGATACCAAAGATACCATGGAGGAATATGATAATGTCGAAAGATGAGTATTTGATAACCGATACGCCCTTGAAAGCGTTGACGGTTTTTGCAATGCCAATGATTATTGGAAGTTTCTTTCAGCAAATATACAATATGGCCGACTCTGTTATTGTCGGCCAGTTTGTTGGTTCTTCCGCACTTGCAGCTGTCGGTGCATGTGCAGCATTGACCAATGTGTTCATTTGTGTGGCACTGGGAGCCGGTGTCGGAGCCGGTGTGCTTGTGAGCCGTTATTTCGGAGCCAGGGAGTATGGCAAAATGAAAACAATCGTGTCAACCTCCTTGATTAGCTTTTTGCTTCTAAGTATAGTCCTTGGTGTTTTTGGCTTTTTCTTCGCCAACTCGATGATGAGTGGACTGCAAACCCCTGCCGACATACTGGATGATGCAGTACTGTATCTGCGGGTCTATTTTGTGGGCTTTCCGTTTCTGTTTATGTATAACATTCTTTCTACCATGTTCACCTCAATCGGCGAATCAAAAATTCCGCTAGGACTGCTGATTTTTTCGTCCATCCTGAATATTTTAATGGATCTTTGGATGGTAGCCGGGCTAGGTCTCGGTGTGTTCGGTGCGGCTATTGCAACCTTGATTGCACAGGGAATTTCTGCTGTGTTTTCGTTTTTGATCTTTCTGTCTCGGATGCGGCAATACAAGAGCTCCTTTAGCAGGTTCGACCGGCAGGAGCTGTATTCCATGCTTCGCATTGCGGTACCATCGGTTTTGCAGCAGTCCACAGTGTCTATCGGTATGATGATCGTGCAGGCAGTGGTAAATCCTTTCGGTACACAGGCACTCGCCGGGTATGCAGCAACGATGAGGGTGGAAAATGTTTTTTCATTGATCTTTGTATCCATCGGCAATGCGGTTTCGCCATATGTTTCCCAAAATCTTGGTGCAAAGAAAATTGATCGTATCAAAAAAGGCTACCATGTTGCACTGGTGCTGGATCTATGCTTCGCGGTCATTGCGTTAGTGACCATTGAAGCGCTGCATACGCAGATCTCCTCACTGTTCTTAGGAAAAGACGGAACGGCGTTGGCCTATCAGGTGTCTGGTGATTATATGAGGTGGCTTGGTTACTTTTTCATCTTCATGGGTATCAAGATGGCAACCGATGGAGTTCTTCGTGGTCTCGGAATTATGCGTCCGTTCCTCGTTGCAAACATAGTGAATCTTGCGATTCGTCTGTCCGTTGCCCTGATTTGTGCACCACGTTTCGGCATTGCCTTTGTCTGGCTTGCGATACCAGTTGGCTGGCTTGCAAACTTTTTGATCTCCTATGTGGCTCTTAGGAGATCATGGCCGACTGATAAAATGGCATCCATTAGTTAAATTCCAGTTTGTAGGGATGACATGAAAAATGAAGTTTAAGGAACAGAACTTTACCTTGTTTGCCTATACAAATTATAGAGCAATTCAAGGTTATCAAAGGCTCGAACCACTAGATTTTAAGGGAAAAGGTGCGTTCCACCATTCCCTTGTACAATAGGGGTTGAGTATGTTTTTCGTTGAACAACCGAGCCACGTGGAGTGTGTGGTATTGATAACAAGGAAAGCGCAGTAAATCAGGACAGTTAGCTTAGCGGTGTGGTTTACACACATTGGTTAAACATGCCGCTTTTTATAGGGCATGGCAGTTTAGCGTATAGGATAATATGTTTGTGGTGACAACAGTTCCACAGCGATACAAGTAACGTTGGAGATATTATGGATAGAACTGTAAGAAATGCAGCAAAAGCATTAATTATTAAAGATGATAAGATGTTGGCAATCAAAATAAGTGACGGAAAAGAAGAATGGTATATTATGCCCGGCGGCGGACAAGATGTGGAGGAACTTCTTCCTGAAGCAGTTTGTAGAGAAGTGGCAGAAGAAATGGGATTGCGGGTAGTTGTGAAAGATTTAGCGTTTGTTATAGAGGGTTTACATGGAGAAAAATTTCATCGTGTAGATTTGGTGTTTTTATGTGAGTATATTGGAAAACTTGAAAATGCCGTCTTGCAAAGTGATACAAATCAAGTTGGATATGATTGGTTAGATATTAAAATATTAAATACAACACCATTATATCCTTCAAAATTACGCCGACAGATCATGAATTTGTATGAAGGAAAAGCGTATAAAGTTTATTTAGGAAATGAAGAAATTGGAGACCCGGAAGTAACAGACTAAATAATGAAGGAACTTGTTTATGAGAAGAGTGATACCAGCAAATAAAGTAAATCATGATTATGAGAAAGTATTGAGTGAATTTGTGTCAGCCTTAAAAAATAGATTAGGTGAATACTTATTAATGGTTTATTTGACTGGAAGTTATGCGAGAGGAGATGCAAATGATAATTCTGATTTAGACGTGTTTTGTATCTTTAGTACAATAAATCAATATGTCTTAGAAAATGTTGGGCATTGTGCAAGAAACACATCTATCCCTTATGATTTGTTGGAGATAAATACTCAATGCTTATCCGTAGACGAATATAAAAGCAAAATATTTGAAGATTGGTCAGAATATGCAATTGCTGAACTAAATAGTGTTTTATTGTATGGTGAGCAATTGGTGAAAATCGAAAATATAAATGAAAAGATACAGTTATCCTATAAGAAAAATTTAGCAAATATTTTAATGAGTGTTCGCCATTATATATGTGTAGATGAGCCAAAAGAATTACTTACGCACCAAAAAATTTCGACATATATTTTGAAGCCGCTCATGTTTGCATTAAGACAAGAACGCTTTTGTGCAACAGGAGTTTATCCCTTGTCGATAGAAAGTTTATTAGAATCGTTTCAGGATGATAATAGAATTATGGTTGAATACTTTCTAAATAAGGAAAGATTTGAAACGGACATTTTGTCTGATCATAAGGATATTCTGATGTTTCTTAATGATAAAATACAAAATTTTCTTGAAAATGATTTATAATTAGATAGCATGAAGAAAGCATATATACGAACCCTTTATATCGCAGAAATGGGCAGACCTTTATATGAAAAGTTTGGATTTGTGCAAATGAAGAATGAAATGGAGTACATTGAAATTTAGCAAATAGGAAGAAAATATGAAAAAAACAGTAATAGGCATAATTGCCCACGTCGACTCAGGCAAGACGACGCTTTCGGAAGCAATGCTTTATTTGTCTGGCAAAATAAGAAAGGTCGGACGTGTAGACCACGGCGACGCTTTTCTTGACACGGATATGATTGAAAAAAACAGAGGTATAACTGTTTTCTCAAAACCCGCAGAATTTGAATATAAAAACACATCTTTCACCTTGCTTGACACACCTGGTCATGTCGATTTCTCAGCGGAAACTGAGCGTGCATTACAGGTGCTTGATCTTGCTGTGCTTGTTATAAGTGGCACAGACGGTGTGCAGAGCCATACCCAAACTCTTTGGAGGCTGTTAAAGCGTTATAACGTCCCAACCTTTGTTTTTGTGAACAAAATGGACTTGGACGGTGCTGATAAAACCTTCGTCATGAACAGTTTAGAGGGGCGTCTTGGCAGTGGATTTGTGGATTTCTGCCGTATGAAGTCCGAAGTCGCAGAGGATTGCGCCCTTTTTGATGAAAATATTATGAATGAGTTTCTTGAAACGAGATCAATGTCTGACAAGATACTGTCAGATGCCGTGGCTCATAGAAAAGTATTTCCATGCTTTTTCGGCTCAGCTTTAAAATCACAGGGCATAGAAAAATTTATGAACGCCCTTGCAGAGCTTGCACCGTGTGTAAATGACAGCGGTACTTTTGGTGCAAAAGTGTATAAAATTTCAGAGGACAGTGGCTCACGTCTGACTTTTATGAAGATAACAGGTGGCTGTCTTAAGGTTAGAGATCTAGTAGATTACACATCGGCTGACGGTGAAAGCTTCTCGGAAAAGGTCAGCAGGATAAGAATATATTCAGGGGCAAAATATCGTAATGCGGATAACGCTGAAACTGGCGTTGTTTGCGCTGTTGAGGGGTTGACTAAAACCTATGCAGGGCAGGGGCTTGGTTTTGAGCAGGATTCTGCAAAACCACTGTTGGAACCCGTTCTTACCTATCGTGTCGAGCCTGTGCGTGATTTGGATATGCACACTCTGCTGTCGTATTTCCGTGTGCTTGAAAATGAAGATCCACAGCTTCACGTCGATTGGAATGAACAGCTTGGCGAAATACATATCAGTATAATGGGTGAGGTGCAGCTTGAAATACTGAAAAGCATTTTCAAACGGCGCTTTGATATCGACATTGATTTTGGCGAGGGAAGCATTGCATACAAAGAAACTATTGAGAAAACGGTTTATGGCTATGGTCACTATGAGCCGCTTAGGCATTATGCTGAGGTGCATTTGAAGCTTGAGCCGCTGGAGCGTGGCAAGGGTCTGCGTTTTGCAACGGAATGCAGTGAAGATACGCTGGACAAAAACTGGCAAAGACTTATTCTTACCCATTTGCAGGAGAAAAAGTATCTTGGCGTTCTCACAGGCTCTCCTATTACAGATATGAAAATAACGCTCGTTTCGGGAAGAGCGCACCTTAAACACACAGAGGGTGGCGACTTCCGTCAAGCAACATATCGTGCCGTCAGACAGGGACTTAGAAACGCAAAGTCCGTTCTTCTTGAGCCTTATTACAGCTTCACTCTTGAAGTTCCACAGCAGAACGTGGGACGTGCTATAACAGATATACAGAACATGGGCGGAGTTTTCTCACAGCCGGAGGTATCGGGCGAATTTTCCGTTATAAAGGGAAGCGCACCGGTGTCGGAAATGCGTGGATATCAATCGCAGGTCATAAGCTACACCAAGGGCGTTGGAAAGCTGATATGCACTTCTGACGGTTACCGTGAATGTCATAATACAGAAGTTGTGCTTGAAGAATATGGCTACGATCCTGACAGAGATCTTGAAAATACGGCAGATTCTGTATTTTGCTCTCATGGCGCAGGTTACAATGTCAAATGGAACGAAGTTCCTGATAAGCTTCACATACCTCCAGAGGACAAACGCAGGCAGGTTTCTCAGCCACAGACATACGCTCGTGCCGAAGATTTTGTAAGACGTGCAGCAAGCGACAAAGAGCTTATGGAGATATTTGAACGCACTTACGGAAAGATAGAACGTGATAAGTACTATGCGATGCGCAGACCTGAAAAGTCTGTAAAGTCAGCGTCAAAGTCGAAGCAGATATACTCAGGCGTGGAATATTTGCTGGTTGACGGCTATAACATAATTTTCTCTTGGGACGAGCTGAAAAAGGCTGCCAATGAGAGCCTTGACCTTGCACGAAGTATGCTTGTGAACAGGCTTTGCAACTATCAGGGATACAAGCAATGTGAGCTGATACTCGTCTTTGACGCATACAAGGTCAAAGAGCAGGAGCGTGTAGTGGAAAATTACCACAATATCAGTATAGTTTACACCAAAGAAGCCGAAACGGCTGACACTTATATCGAACGCACTGCTCACAAGCTCAGCCGAGAGCATAAGGTAAGGGTCGCCACATCTGACGGCATGGAGCAGGTCATAATCATGGGCAGCGGTGCTTTCAGAATGTCAGCTCAGGAGCTTCACGAGGACGTTATCCGTGTGGAAAAAGAGATAAAAGAATATATCTCCAATATGAAATAACAAAAAACGATTTTCTGAAAATAACCAGAAAATCGTTTTTTGTTATCTTTTCCTTTTCTTGGGCTTTATTTTTATCTCAGGTATTGCTAAGTTGTCGAATATTACACCTGATTCGCTATTATTTTCGTTTTCATCACTCTCAGTTTTTACATCTTCAACGTGAACTTCTGGAAAAGCAAGGTTATCTGTATAACAGTCAAGATGTTTGTTCTTTTTGTTCATATTCTTTTCCTCCGTTAATTAATAAAGTTGATAAATCCTGTTATAACAAGGCTGTTTATAAAATCGGCAAACATACTTCCAACAATAGGAACAAGCATATAAGCCTTTATTGAAGGGGCAAATTTTGCTGTTAAAGCCTGCATATTAGCCATAGCGTTTGGCGTTGCACCCATTCCGAAGCCGCAAGTTCCTGCCGCAAGCACTGCCGCATCATAGTTTCTGCCCATTACATTATATACGATAAAGTATGAGAACATTGCCATAAGAAGCACCTGTGCAACAAGCATGATTATCATAGGCAATGCAAGCTCGGCAAGCTGCCAGAGTTTCAATGTTATCATTGCTATTCCGAGAAAAAGTGAAAGACAAATACCACCGATATCATTTATTTCACCCATGTGTATGTGTATTTTACCGCTGTATTCACCGATGTTTCTCATA
The DNA here is from genome assembly GCF_003460465.1 of Ruminococcus sp. AF37-20. Taxonomy (NCBI): domain Bacteria; kingdom Bacillati; phylum Bacillota; class Clostridia; order Eubacteriales; family Oscillospiraceae; genus Ruminococcus; species Ruminococcus sp. AF37-20. Next base: position 11,809 of record NZ_QTVE01000011.1, read on the forward strand.
AATGCTGCAACGATCATTGATCCGATATACACAGGAAAAGTCATGCCTGAATATGAAAGCACCCATGATACAAACGTGCCTATTCCCATTGCTATCGCAAGCTGATAAGCTGCAGGTGCATACATGCTTACAGAACGGTGATGTTTTTGTTCGTCCTCGACAAGTATAGAGTCGTCCTCAGGAATAACAGTTTTCAGCAGATCGTGTTTGAGTATAAGCTTTCTGCCGATAGGTCCGCCCATTACAGAGCCTATAATCAATCCAAAAGTAGCCGCTGCTGTGCAGAGGCTTGTTGCTCCTTGCTGACCAAGGTCCTCAAGCACTGTGCCAAAAGCACCTGACGTTCCGTGACCGCCTACCATTGGAATAGATCCTGTACACATACCTACCAGCGAGCTTACTCCCAATAGCTTTGATAGCCCCACTGCAACCGCATTCTGCGCAAATATCAGCACTATCAGGCATAATAAAAATACAATTAGACTTTTACCTCCTGCTTTCAAAACTTTAATGTTTGCCTGAAAGCCAACAGAAGTGAAGAACATGACCATGCAAACTGTTTTTAGCGTTTCATCAAACTGAAATTCGACTATTCCTGCGACGTGAAGAATACATGATATGATAGCGAAAATAACTCCGCCGATGACAGGAGAGGGAATACAGAAGGTTTCAAGAAATCTGACTTTCTTTTTGAGAAATCCCCCTAAATACAAGACTCCTACTGCCACCGCAAGAGTTTGATACATATCTACATTTATTGTTTTCAAATTTTATCCTCCTCTGTTATAGCAGTTCCAATGCTGTTATAATATTCCACTGCCCCTTTATGAAAAGCACACGGGATATTATCTGTCGCAAATTTTGTGTCATTATTCGCAAATGAGATCCTTTTCTTTATCTGGTCATTTTCCTCAAAAAGCATTTTCGTGATATCTGCTACAGTGTCGCTGTCCATCTTTTGGCTTGCCACAAGAACAGCCTTTACGCCAACAGTCTTGACGTCCTCGTCAATGCCTTTATAAGTTCCTGCCTTTATTACAGTTTCATAGTATCCGTCATAAAGATTCGTCATATATGATATCGTTCTGTCATCAAGAGGCAATATTCTTATATCCATTTCCTCAGAAAGCTGTGTTATAACATCACATGGAGCACCAAGTACCACAAAAAATGCATCGATAGAGCCGTTTTTAAGTGCCTCAGCAGACTTCTGATAGTTCATGTTGCACACATCTATCATGTTATAGTCAAGACTTACAGAGTTTAAAATGTACTCAGCATTTTTTGCTACGCCAGAATCTTCTTCGCCAACAGAAACCTTTTTGCCTTTAAGATCAGCAGGAGTTTGAATATCTGAGTCAGCCGGAACGATTATCTGAAAAGACTCCATGTAAAGAGCCGCAACTGCACGGACGTTGTTTATTTTGTTACCATTAAAATCTCCTGTGCCATTCACTGCTTCAGACAGGACATCGCTTTGGACTATTCCCATGTTGATAAAGCCGTCCTTTAAAAGCCTCATGTTAGCCTGAGAACCAGCCGTTCTTATATTTGTGATGTTTTCATCAATATCACTGAGAGTGTCAGCAAATTTATAATATATACCACCTTCGTTGCCGGATCCCAGTTTTATCTCAGAGCGTTTACAGCAAGAGCAGAACATTGTAAGTATAGCAACTGTAACAATAAATATTATTGTATTTTTTATTTTTCGCAATCCGATCATTCCTTTCTAAAATATTCAAAAAGTTATCCTACTGATAATATCATATCCATATTTGCATTAAACATATATTTCATATAAAAAAATCACCTATCAGCTTTTGGGTAATATCATTGAGGTTAAAAAAGCCACACCGAACGTGGCTTTTTCCCTCTAATATAGACAGTAAACAAATTTTGCATTAAGAAGCTTAGCACCCGAAAGTTTTGGCAGGACGATCTTGTCCTTTACGATTTCAAAATAAGAAAGTGCAGTTTCGAGTTCCCCATCAGATATTACTGAGTTGCTCATTTCCGCTTTGACTGCAAGTTCTCCGATATATTTTATCATATGAGAGAAATCATTGATTTGCATTTCCTGGCATTTTTCTGTTAACCTGTCACAAAGCTGTAAGTCTGTAATATTTCTGCTGTCGGCGATGCCTATAAGCTTTAAATATTTGAGCATATAGCGGTATACCGCCACAGTGCGTGATCTATTGTCCCCATTACTTAGTTCCGAACGCATTTTCTTTACTTTTACATCTCTATGGACTACAATGCCGAAGCCTATAAGCAGAAGTCCGCCCAGAGTGATGAAAATTCCTACAAATGAGCCATGGCCGCTGTTGTTTTCTGTTATTCTTGATGAAACAGAAGTTTTCCCAGCGCCTGACATCACTCCGGCACCATGTCCGTTGCTTGCAGAATTTGTTTTCTTTGTTGTTGAAGCTTTTGAACTGTTTGCAGGCTTTTTAGTAACCACTGAAGTTGTGCCACCCTGACCGCCATTTTGTGTGGTAGTCGTAGGCTTGCTTTCTGTGCTTTTAGTTGTTGTGACTTCCTTAGGGTCTTTTTCTTGTTGCGTAAGATTAGGATTATCATTATCATAACCTGGTGTGAATTCTGCAGGATACCAACCTGCATTGTCTATAAATACCTCAGCCCATGCGTGCGCACATTTGTCCTTTACACTTACCTCGTATGTTGAATCATCTTCAGGTTCACCGAGCTGTGAATTAAGCACCACATACCCCTCTACATATCTTGACGGATAGCCAAACATTCTTAAAAGCTCTGCACCCGCTGTTGCGAAATATGAACAATAGCCCTCCTTTTGTGTACCTAAAAAATAATCTATGAAATCTTCACCTTTTGGAGTAACACCCGGTTCAAGGGTATAAGTGAAGTTATCAGAGAAATAGTTTTTTATTGCAGTGCTTATTTCTTCATAAGTCCAATCACCCTTGTGGTAAATATCCACGCCAAGATATTCACTAAGTATCTCTTTATATGCCTTATCAAGCTCATCAGACTTTGAAACTTCCATATATTTCTGGTGAACAAACTCTGAGTAAGCGTCAACACCTCTGTCCTTATTAACAGACAATGCAGGCACTTCTGTGGCTATAGCCTCAGGGAGGGCTTCAAGCCTTTCTTCTATAAGAGAGGGGTCAAAATAGTAAAGAGAATACTTTGTTGAACTTAATTTGACATATGACTCAGTGGTAGGACGCATTTTTTTATCGTCAGTGTTTCCATCACTTGAATATAAAGAAGCGTATGGCGCATACACAAATTTCTTGCTTGCGCCGAGAACAGATACAGAAATCTGAGCAGGGGTTAGATCAGCGTATTTGCGTTGGATAAGATCATAATCCAGATCCTGCACCCATATCTTGCCTTGCTCAAAATCATCAGAGAAGGTGTCTTCATTGCCATTCACGTCAACAGGAGTCCAGCTATTGTCGTTATAAACGCCTGCTACATATCCACGGAGATATAGTGTATTAGAGAATTTTGGAGTGACCACTTTTAGTGCTGTTGAGCCGTTGAAGCTAATGCCTGCTGTCTTGCCAAGAACGCCTCCGTTTGTGCCACCAACTGTTTTTATACCAAACAGATCAAATCCGCCGTCATAATCTGAAAAAGCATTTCTCAGGTCAGTGAGAGAGAAATTTGACACTGCTGTAGAAATATCATGTCTGTATTTTGCAAATGACTCAGGACGTGTAAAGCCTGTTATTGCTGAGAAAAGCATTATAACTACAAGTACCAACGAGCTTAAAATAGCCGTGAATTTCATGAATACGTTATAGAAACAAGCTTTTTGCTTTTCAGATGTAAAATAAAACGTGCGTTTTCGCTCATGCACCGCAAAGGTGTTTTTTCTTCCTGCCTTGTTAGTTGTGTGGTTTATTATGTGCAGTGCAAGCACTGTCACCCAGCATACAAACAGACCAATAACAGTCCACATTGTCGGCTCCCAGCCCCAATACATTCCAAGCTCGAAAACAGGAAATGTAATGATGAACAGCAGTGGAAAATCTATCCTATAAAGGCAGGCTGCTGCCGTTCCAAGGCAAACAAGAGTTATAAAAAATACGAAAAAATTTGACGCAAGATATGGGTAGTCGATAGTAGAAATACCACTAAGCTGAACGCCAAGAGTTGAGTTAGGTTGATTTGCCCTTGAAAGATATCTGTCTATAACAACGAACAAGCCGTATTTTATTGTAGATATTCTGCTCACAAGGTAAATTACATGAAGTATCATCACACCAAGTGCAGAAAACTTAATTATCTTGTGTGACGATTTCATCAGACCAAACACAAGTGAGAGCATGGCGGAGTAATATATGATCGTGGTCTTGTATATTTCCATATCAAGGAATGACACTGCCATAAACGCTGTGCATATGGATGTCACAAAGGTCAGAAGTATCTGAAACCATAGAAATGAGCCTGAATTATGCTCACGCTCACAATTCATAAGGATATCTCCGTCAATGCAGATACCATTGCTGCTGATAAATCCTATATCTTTGTTTTTGCTTTTTATTCTTTTCTTTTTCATGTTGTCACCTTTATAGACATATTTCCTGTATGCTTTCGGCAACGTGTTTTGCAGTAACGTTCACGACCTCTGCAAACTCATCGTTTATAACGTCGTCTTTCTTTTTGTTTGTGATAAGCATATAGGAATAGCGGAACGCCAGATCGTTATCGTTCATAACGCCGCTGAGATTGCTGTTATATGCGGGAGAAAAATACATCAAGTGACCGCATTTATATCTCTCAGGCTCATTGATGTAATTTATCATAGACAGGTCAGGCTCATCATAAACAGAAGCCTGCAACAGCAGACTTATAAGCAGCCTTGCACTTTCTTCGTCTGTAACGTTCACTACTTCGCTCAAATCTTTCTTTTTATCATACCACACTACCTTATGAGGAGTGTCATTTTCTATGAGATAATAGGATATAGACGCTATAGCCTCTACAAGAGTATCATATACGAGCATATAATCGTCTGTATTTGTATCAAGGTTGAGATCCGCCATAAGCACGATAGAGTTTGATATTGGCAGAGAGTAATCCTTGACCATGGTCTTATCCTGCTTTGCAGTAAGCTTCCAGTGTATCCTGTTTATTTTGTCACCATCATGATATTCGTGTATATCAAAAATCTCTGAGGGATCATCGCCCTTTGATGTCTTGGAATAATCATCGGTTTCAAGACCCATTTCAGCATAATTCGCAATGTTGTTTTCGATAGGTATATAGTCAGGTACTATAGTGAAAGTGCTTTCGCTGAAAAGCTGCGAAGCGGCATCGGTGCTTACCTTTACCTTGAAAAGCTTCAGCATATCCACAATGCGGCAGCGTTTTATGTTCATGCGCACTGTGCCATAATGCTTTGCAGAAACGTGCAAGGTAAGATACTGAACATCATCAGGATAAAGTGGAGTATTTATCTTCATTGTATTTTTGTCGCCGTCAAGAGTATTGTAATATTCTATCTCTATAATCATATTGGCAACAGGCAGCTTTGAGCGGTTTTGCAATCTCAGCACAACAGGTATCTTTGACGATCTGCCCGCGGTTTTCTGAGTGTTCACAAAACCAACGCTTATTTTCTTTGACATTTTTTTGAGCATGACGAATAAAATTATAGGCATGACAAGCAAAAATGCAAAGAGATAAAAAGAGAAGCTACCCACATATAATATATAGAAGAAAATAGAGGCGATAAATAATATTATATATAAAACCAGCATTTGCTCCTCCGTTACTTGCTAACTCTAGGAACCTGAACTGAGGAAATAACTCCTTTGAGTATCTGTTCTCCTGTGAAGCCGTTTATCTTTGCCTTTGAGCTGAACACAAGTCTGTGAAGAACAACGTCCTTGAAGCTGTATATAACGTCATCGGGGATAACATAATCTCTGCCCTTAAGAAGCGCTGTCGCCTTTGTCATTCTGAGCAGTGCGATAGTTCCTCTAGGTGAAAGGCCCAGCTTTATATATTCATTGTTTCTGGTTGCATTTGCAAGCATAACGATATACTGGAAAACCTGATCTGAAACATAAATATTTTCCACAACTTTCCTTGCCTGAAGGATATCCTCCGCAGAAACCACAGGCATTACATTATCCACAGGCACGAGATTTTGCTTGGATTTTAGCATTGCAACTTCGCTTTCAAGATTAGGATAACCCATTGTAAGCCTTACGATAAATCTGTCCATTTGCGACTCAGGGAGCATTTGCGTGCCTATAGAGCCAACCGGGTTTTGCGTTGCGATAACGATATAAGGGTCAGGCATTTTATGTGTGATACCGTCCACAGTTACCTTGCCCTCCTCCATTACTTCAAGAAGCGCAGACTGCGTCTTACTTGAGGTTCTGTTTATCTCGTCTGCAAGAAAAAGATTTGTGAGTGCTGCACCCTGCTTATATTCAAACTTGTGTGTTTCTTTATTTAGTATGGTAAAACCTGTCACGTCCGTTGGCAAAACATCAGGTGTGAATTGTAGTCTTTTATAGTCAAGTGAAAGCGCCTTTGAAAGAGCCACGGCAAGAGTGGTCTTTCCTACTCCCGGAATATCCTCAATAAGGATATGACCGCCTGCAAGTATGGACAGCAGGACTTTTATGATTATCTCGTCCTTGCCGATAATGACCTTTCTTACCTCATTTATCACGCTTTGTGACATATTCAGTACTTTTACCTGTTCTTCAGTTAAGCTGTTGTTCATAATTTTCTCCTTTGTTTTGTATGTTTCTTTTATCTTCACAATATTTGTGCATATTGCATTAACATTATATCACAAATACAACAGTATTTCAAGCATTTTGCGTGATAATTAAATACAATAATGGATATCTGCGTATGTAGGAGAATACAAATATCTTGTACTAAAATGCAGGCTCACAGCATAGTTATTTCATAGGACAAGTCAAAAGGAGCGTGAAAAAATGATAAGAGAAGTCAGCAAGTTAAAATACGTTTATGAACTGCTCACCCCTCGCATAAGGGGAGCAATTATGTCAGTGCCAGAAATAGAGCGTGACAGGATACAGGAAATAAGGCTTCGCAGAGGTAGACGGCTGTCTGTTACCATATTCTCAAAAGAGTATTTCGTTAATGATAACGGCAGACTAATGAACAATATCGGGGATAGCGTTCAAGTTACCACAGAGGATATTGAAACTATCTATCAGCGAGCATTTCAGAACTCTCTTCACAGTTTTCACCGTGAGATAGCAAGAGGCTACATAACGGTTTCAGGAGGGTGCAGAGTAGGCTTCTGCGGAACTGCCGTTCTTGATCCTGCAAGGAGTTATGCCGTGGAGTCGGTAAAAAATATATCTTCTCTTAATATAAGGATAGCTCGTGAAATGATAGGCAGTTCAGACGAGATATATACAAAATGCTTTTCTGACAAACCAATGAGCCTGCTTATAGCTTCACCGCCCTCGGGAGGAAAAACTACAGTGCTTCGTGATCTTTCAAGAAAGCTTGGCGAACGCTGGCGTGTTGCGCTTATAGACGAGCGAAACGAGTTTGCCGCAACAGTGGCAGGTGAGCCGCAAAATCTTATAGGTGCAATGACGGACGTGTTCAATTCCTACAACAAATATGAGGGCATAATGACGGCTGTCAAGGTCATGTCACCGCAAATACTCATATGCGACGAGATAGGTTCTTCTGAGGACAACGAAGCTTTGCAGTATGCGCTCAACTCAGGAGTGAAGCTTATTGCTTCATGCCATTCTTCAAGTCTTGATGAGCTTAAAAAGCGGCGTTATATCTCAAAACTTATAAAAGACAAGGCTTTCGACGCACTTGCGGTGCTTGGCACAGGAACAATGTGTGGCAGGCTGGTATCATTTACAAAAACAGGAGCATGAAATGATAAAGCTAATAGGCTGTGTGCTGATTATATCCGCCTGCACACAAATGGGCTGTGCAATGGCGACGGACAAGATACGGCAAATGAAATATCTCAAGCTTCTCAGACGGTTGATATTTGAAACAAGGGCAATGGTTGAGGGTGGAATGACTTTCGGGGAAATTATCTTAAAGCTTAGCTTGCAGAAGGATTATTCTGACTTTACATTTTTGTCGCAAGATACCTCTTCGCCTGATGTCCGCAGAAGAATAACCGAGGATATATATAAGTCAAAGCTTTTTGACAATGAAATCAGGCAGACCGCTATAGATTTTTTTGAAAAACTCGGTACAACAGACACAAATGGACAGCTTGCATACATTTCCATGAGCCTTGCCACACTTGACGAGCAGATAAGCAGACTTTCAGAGAATTTCACCTCACAGGTGCGGCTATGCAGGGCTTTGGGCGTTCTCAGCGGGGCTTTTATCGCTATTATGCTAATATAGCCATAGCAAAGGATAACCATAATGAAGGGAACAAAATTTTATGGACATAGATCTTATTTTCAAAATCGCTGCCATAGGAATTATCGTTGCCGTGTTAAATCTCTTGCTGAAACGAGCGGAGCGTGACGAGCAGGCAATGATGACAACTCTTGCAGGGCTTATTGTCGTTCTGCTTATGATAGTAAGGCAGATCGGAAATCTATTTGAAACGATAAAAGAAGTGTTTGGATTGTATTAATGAAAATATTTACAATAGCGTGCTTTTGTATTTTCTCAACCATAGTGTGCAAAGCCATTGAGAAAGACAGTCGTGAAATAAAATATGCGGCTGTGCTTGCGGCGGCGGCACTGGTGCTTTTTCATTCGGTGGCATTTGTGAAAGATCTTATCTCTGTATTTGAGGAACTTTTCACTCTGTCAGGCATTGACAATATGTATCTTACCATACTGTTCAAGTCACTTGGTATATGCTATATCGTACAGCTTGCATCTGATTATTGTAAGGACTGCGGAGAAAACACACTTGCGTCACAGGTCACTTTGGCAGGAAAGCTTGCAATGCTTTCGGTATCGCTGCCGCTTTTCAAAGCATTTGTAGAAATAGTAAAAGCATTGCTTATATAGGATTAACATATGAAAAAAATAATTGCCACTGTCATCATAGTCCTTGCGGTCATGTTTGTACCACAGGGAGTATATGCAGACAGTGATGAACAGAACAATGAATATTATGACAGGCTCATAAGCGAAATAAACGAGGGACTGTCTTTTGAGGGTGATGAAGATGTAAAATATGTACTTAAAGATAATAACATTAATTTGGAAGATCCGTCTTCTGCCGCAAATATAAGCGCTTCTGATGTGATAAAGCATATTTTCGAAAGCTTTACCGCCGCTTTGCGAAGCCCTCTTATAATGCTTGGGAAAATAACAGCCGCCACTATGCTCTGCGTGTTGGTAAGGTCAATGTCAGCCGAGGGTACAGTGGACAAGGTATTCACGCTAATATGTGTTCTTACCACAGTGCTTGTTATAAGCGATACTGTCACCGACAGTCTTTATTCTGTAAAGACTTCCATGGAACAAATGAACAGATTCATGATGTCCTACATACCCATATTTTCAAGCGTGGCGACAGCAGGCGGTAGTGCGGCGGCAGGAGCAGGCTATTACGGCGTTATGCTGATAATATGTGAAAGCGCAGGTATATTGGCAGATACGATACTTGTTCCGTTTTTGTCGGCAGTGCTTGCAGTGACCCTTGTTTCTGCAATAAACCCATCTCTTGACCTTGGAAGCCTTGCAGAGTCGGTGAAAAAGCTGGTCATATGGGTGCTTGGCATTGTGATGACCCTTTTTACAGGGCTGTTATCTATTCAAAGCTTTGCAGGAGCGGCGGCTGATAATCTCTCCGCAAGAGCCGTTAAATTTGCGGCTTCAAGCTTTATACCTGTCATAGGCGGCTCGGTCTCTGAAGCTTATTCAGCGGTAAAGGGAAGTATAGGCGTAATAAGAACAAGCGTCGGCGTGATAGGCGTTATAATAATGTCTGTGATAGTTGCGAAACCTTTGCTTACGCTTCTTGCAGTAAAACTTGCAGTGTGGATAGGTGCGATCATAAACGATATTTTTGGCATAAGCAACAGTGGTGGACTTCTTAAAAGCATAAACTCGGTTTTATCAATTGGTGTGAGCATCCTTGCGGCTTATTCTATAATGTTCGTTATTTCCACATCAGTTGTAATAATGACAGCCATGAACACAGGAGCTTAAAATGAATACAGTTAAAGCAGTGATATTTATTGCCTGCATTATAGGCGTGATAACTTCTATGACGGATATTGCCACACCTGAGGGAACTTTGAAAAAACAACTTAGATCAGTGCTTGCTGTGATACTTTTGCTTGCGGTCATAACGCCTGTAATGGGACATGGCTTCAAAGTCACCCTAAGCGAATATACAGAGCTTGCAGATCTGCCTGAGTTTGACAGCGTTTCAACAGCGACGAAACTTTATTATCTGTCCGAATCCGAAAGCAGGCTTGAAGAATATTTTTTGGATAAGCTGAATAAGAATGGCATAGAAAACGTCAGAGTGGACATAACCACAGATATAAATGAATATAATGAAATAGAGATAACAACGGTAAGGGTATATCTGACTAAAACAAACGACAGAGTGCTTGTTGAAAAGCTTATTGCAGAAGATCTGCCTGATACTCAAGTTATCGTGCAGGAGGAATAAACGTTGCTGAAAAGTAAAGTTGAAGGGAAAATAAAGGCTCTTAAAAAGCTTCCTATGAAAACGAAGATAGTGATAGCCGTAGGTCTTGCAGGAATATTGCTTATATTTGTTTCTGAGATGTTTCCTGCTAAAAATACGGCAGAGAGCAAGAGCGTTCCCACGGAAAGCGTTGCCACTGATGATACGGACAGCTACAAAAAGCAGATAGAAAAAGAGCTTAAAGATGTTCTTTCTCAAGTCAGGGGAGTTGGCGAGTGCGAGGTAATGGTGACAGTTGAGGGAACTACCGAATATGTTTATGCCGAAAATCTTACCAAAAGCACAGACAATAATGGTGACAGAACAAGCGACAGATATGAAAACGAGATAGTAATAACTGATAATGACGGCAAAAAGGAGGCTTTGGTCAGAAAAATAATAAAACCGCAGATATGCGGCGTTGTCATTGTTTGCGAAGGAGGTGGAGATATAAAAGTAAACGAACGTGTGCTTAAAGCAGTTTCGACAGTACTAGGTATATCAAGCAGTAAGATCTGCGTTGAGGGCAGAAAATAACAGAAAGAGGTAATAAAGATGAAAAAACCGACCATGATAATAGGCAAAAAGCAGATAATCCTTGCAGGAATGACGCTGATACTCGGTCTTGCAGTATACATAAATTATGCAGTATCGACCTCAGACGGCAAGATAAAGGCGACGGACGTTGTGAAAAGTCAAAGCGTGAATTACGGCGACGCACAGCTCGTAAGCACTGACAGTACTTCAGATTATTTTGCACAGGCAAGAATAGACAGAATGAATTCAAGGGACGAGGCGGTAGAAACATTAAAGAATATAATGAACGGCGGCGATTCCACAGAGGAAGAAAAGAAAGTCGCTGAAGAAGAAGCTTCAGCCATGACAGGGCTCATGGAGTCGGAGAGCAAGGTAGAGACACTCGTGAAAGCAGCAGGCTTTGAGGACTGTGTTGTTTATCTTGACGGTGACAACGCAAATATCGTTGTAAAGACCGACAGCGACGGGCTTGTTGCAAGCGAAGCGGCACAGATAAAAGATATCCTCCTTAGCGAAGTTTCAGTTGCAAATGAAAACATCAGAATTTATGATGTAGAATAAAATTTGTCAGCAAATAAAAAAAGTCCTTCAAAATACTTGTAACCTATTGATTTTTATGATATAATGGTTGTAAGTATAGATTGAAGGATTTCTTTTTTATATCTAAAAAGGGAGGCTTGGATAAATATGAATGATGTTTCAAAGAAAGTAGAAAAAAGCCTGCACATAAGTCAGGACGTTATAGCGCAGATCGTTACAAACTCTGTTAATGAGATAGAGGGCGTTTATGGTATTGCTCCTGTTATGAAGACTCCACGTCAGCTCTGGTTTAGACAGGAAAATTTCGGCAATATCAGGATAGGCCTTGTTGACGATGTGCTGTCAGTGTCTATAGGTATAATACTTTGCCGTGGAGCTAAGGCGGTTTCCGTTGCCGAGGAGATACAGGATAAAGTAAAAAGTGCAGTTCAGAATATGCTCGGACTTACAGTTGCAAAGGTAAATGTGACCATATGCGGAGTTGACCTTTCGGAAAAGGAATAGGATTCAGACAAATATAAGATGAAGGAAGTGTTTTTGTGCCAATTAAAAGGCGTGAAATAAGAGAATCAGCATTTTTGCTGATATTTGAGAAAATGTTTAGACAGGACGAGGAGCTTGACGATATTTTCATGTCTGCCATGGAAGTGAACGAGATCATCGTAAATGATGAAGTTAAAAAGCTCGTGGAAAATGTTTGCGAAAAGCAGGACGAGATCGGCAGCATAATCAGCAAGTTCAGCAACAAGAGAACTGTTGAAAGAATACCTAAGATAAATCTTGCAATACTCAGACTTGCTATTTACGAGGCAATATATGAGGAGAACGTTCCTGTGAACGTTGCCATAAGTGAGGCTGTGGCTCTTGCGGGAAAATATGCCCTCGAGCCTGACGTTTCATTTGTAAACGGTGTGCTTGGCTCATTTGCAAAGGAACAAGAGGAAAAGCAGTGAGTTTTGTACTCGGAATAGACACAAGCAATTATACCACTTCATGTGCACTGATTGATACTGCGGATATGAGCGTCAGGTCATGCAAAAAACTTCTTCCTGTCAAGCAGGGAGAGCGAGGACTAAGACAATCCGATGCTGTGTTTCACCATACGAAACAGCTTCCAGAACTTATGAAACAGCTTTTTGATAAAAAGTATGACATAAGTGCAGTTGGGTATTCTTATGCACCAAGGTGTGCAGAGGGGTCGTATATGCCTTGCTTCCTTGTTGGAGAAAATGTTGCACAAGCTGTGTCACTTTCCTGTGGAGCTGACCTTGAAAAGACTTCGCATCAGGTGGGACATATACTTGCGGTACTTTATTCCTGCGGAAAGCTGGATATGCTCAGTTCTGATAAGCCTTTTGCGGCTTTTCACGTCAGCGGTGGCACTACAGATCTTCTTTTGTGCGAGCCTGACAAGGCTAAGCTGATAAATATAACTCAGATCGGCGGAAGCCGTGATCTTAAAGGCGGACAAGCCATAGACAGAACAGGCGTAAGGCTTGGGCTGTCTTTTCCATGTGGTAAAGAGCTTGAAAGGCTTGCGTCTGAAAGCGAACATAAAATAAAGCCAAAAGCATCAGTTGACGGGCTTTATTGTTCACTTTCTGGAATAGAAAATCAGTGCATGAAGCTTATAGACGAGAGCTGTTCGGTGGCTGATGTTGCGGCATACTGTATTGATTGTGTGTGCCTTGCGGTGGAGAAAATGACAGTTAATCTTCGCCATGAGTATAAGGATATACCTATTATATATGCAGGCGGTGTGATGTCTAATCGCTTTATAAAAAGCAAGCTTGAAAAGTACGGCAGCTTTGCTGAGCCTGAGTTTTCAAGTGATAACGCAGTGGGCGTTGCGGTCTATGCTGCGATCAGGAAAGGGAAGATCAAAATATGAGTTCAGTTATCACTGTTTCTCAGCTAAACAGATATCTTGCTTCAAAACTGCGGTCTGACCTTAAGCTGAAAGGCATTGCCGTCAAGGGCGAGATATCCAATTTTAATATACATTACAAATCAGGTCATGCCTATTTTACAGTAAAGGACAGCAGTTCTGCACTTAAAGCTGTTATGTTTTCAAGCAGTGTTTCAAGGCTTAAATTTGTGCCTGAGGACGGCATGAGCGTGCTTGTTATGGGCAATATAGAGGTCTATGAGCGTGACGGCGTTTATCAGATAATAGCTACGGAGATAGCAACTCTTGGTGTGGGCGTTATGCACGTTCAGCTCGAACAGACCAAGAAAAAGCTTGAAAAAATGGGCGTATTTGATGTGAACAAAAAAAAGAAAATACCCCTTGTTCCAAAGAAGATAGCTGTTGTTACGTCGCTTACTGCGGCGGCTTTGCAGGATATAATACATATAGCTGAAAGGCGTTACCCTGTGTGCAATATCGAAGTTTATCCTGCGCAGGTGCAGGGTACGGCGGCAGCACAAACTATATGCAAAGCACTTTCAGCGGCTGATAAAAGCGGTGCAGATACCATAATTTTAGCTCGTGGCGGTGGCTCTAGCGAAGATCTTATGGTGTTCAATGACGAGGCGGTGGCGCTGGCTGTTTACGCCTGCAATACACCTGTGATATCGGCTGTAGGTCACGAAACTGACTCCACGCTTGCAGACTATGCCGCAGATATGCGTGCGCCAACTCCGTCAGCAGCGGCTGAGATTGCTACCCCTGACAAGGCGGATATACTTAATGCTGTGAGGCTTTTAAGGCAAAAGCTTGACAAGGCTATGAAGCTTAAACTTGATAAGGCTGTGTCACAGATAGAAAGCTGTGATAAGCTTTTGAAATTATATTCTCCTGAAAAGAGATTAGAGCAGAGCGAAAAAGCAGTGTGCGACCTTGAAAAAAGGCTGTCGCAGATCATGGAACGCAGGTTTGAAAAGCTGTCAGTTAAGCTTGACGGATATGTTTCTTTCCTGAATATGCTTAGTCCGTTCAATATTCTGGGTAGGGGATATGCTATCGTTCAGAAAGACGAAAGCGTTGTCGATAGTGTATCAATGCTGAACGTTGACGACGAGGTAAACATAAAGCTGTCAGACGGCAGTGTATCTGCTAAAATAACATTTGTCAAATGAAAGGCTGTTTAAAATGACTTTTGAAGAAAATCTTACAAGACTTAATGATATAGTTGGTCAGCTTGAAAATGACAAGCTTCCTCTTGAGAAAGCTTTGGAACTTTATAAAGAGGGGATAGATCTGTCGGTTGACTGCAAAAAAAGCCTTGAAAGTGCAAAGCTTTCCGTAAAGGCTATGAACGGAGATAATAGCGATGAATGATATGAACAAAGCCACACTTGATTATTATGTGAAACTTATAGATAATAAACTGCTGGAGCTTACCCACTCAAAGCCTGAGCTTCAGGGTCAGGTAGTTGAGGCTATGGAGTATTCTTTGCAGGCAGGGGGCAAAAGGCTCAGACCTGTGCTTATGCTTGAATTTTGCCGTATGTGCGGTGAGCGTCAGCCTGAAAAGTATGCAGAGATAGCTTGTTCTATTGAACTTATACACACTTTTTCTCTTATACACGACGATCTGCCTTGTATGGACGATGATGATTACAGACGTGGAAAGCCCTCATGTCATAAAGCTTTTCCTGAGAATATCGCACTCCTTGCAGGCGACGCACTGAACACCCTTGCTTTTGAAGTAATTGCCAACAGTGCCATGAACGGCGTTATATCTGCCGACAAGGCTGTTATGCTTATCTCTGTTCTGGCAAGGGCGGTTGGCACTGACGGCATGATAGGCGGTCAGGTGATAGACCTTAAATATGAAAATAAAGAAATAGATGTTGATACACTGAATATTTTGCAGACCTGCAAAACAGGCGCACTTATCGAGGCTGCCTGCGTAATGGGCGTTATTCTCGGCAATAAGCTTGAGGCTATCCCCTTTGCGGCAGACTATGCTCAGGCAATGGGCAGAGCATTTCAGATAGTTGACGATATCCTTGACGTAACAGGCACTTTTGAGGAGCTTGGCAAGCCTATCGGCAGTGACAGCGAACAGCATAAAAACACATATGTATCCCTCCTTGGACTTGACAAGTCAGAACAGATAGCAAAACAACTGACAGTTCAAGCACTGGGTCATCTTAAATATTTTGAGGACAGCGTTTTCCTCACAGAGCTTACATCTGATATGCTTACAAGAAGAAGTTGATAAAAAGATTGGAGATCTAGATATAATGTCGGAAATAAAAAAGCCTGATATTTATAAAATGAATTTGCCTGCCGACCTGAAAAAGCTTTCCACTGCACAGTGTGAGGAGCTTTGCGGTGATATAAGGAAAATTCTTATAGATACGGTTTCAAAAAACGGCGGTCATCTTGCGTCAAATCTTGGTACGGTGGAGCTTACAATGGCTATCCACAGAGTTTTTGAATCACCTAAAGATAAAATCGTCTGGGACGTTGGTCATCAGGCATATACACATAAAATACTTACTGGTAGACTCAAAGAGTTTAAAACTCTCAGACAGGAAAACGGTATTTCGGGTTTTTGCAGACCTGACGAGTCAGTGCATGATGCTTTTATAAGTGGCCACAGCTCTACGTCTGTTTCTGCGGCGCTTGGGATCGCCACAGCAATGAAGCTGAGTGGTGATAAAACTCACCATGCTATAGCTGTAGTCGGTGACGGTGCTTCGACAGGTGGCGAGCTTTACGAGGGACTTAACAATGCAGGCAAAAGTGATACAAATATCATAGTTATTCTCAACTACAATGAAATGTCTATCTCAAAAAATGTTGGCGGAATGGCAAAATATCTTTCCTCCATGCGTACAAAAGAGAGCTATCAGCGCACAAAGGGCAGAGTAGAGAGAATGCTTGATAAGACGCCTGTTATAGGTAAACCTGTGAAAAATGCCGTTCGTAACTCCAAAAATGCGGTCAAGAACATGATACTTCACAGCACCATGTTTGAAGATCTTGGCTTTCACTATATTGGACCTATCGACGGACACAATCTTGAAGAACTTGAACAGGGACTTATGGCTGCAAAGGCAGTAAACAAGCCTGTTTTTGTTCATGTGAATACTATAAAAGGCAAGGGATATGCTCCTGCAGAAGCTAACCCAGGAGAGTTTCACGGGGTTGGCTCCTTTGAGATAAAAACTGGCAATCCCGACGTCGTACTTTCTGACAGCTTTTCTTCTATAATGGGAAAAGAGCTTTGTGAAATGGGAGAAAAGAATAAGCGTCTTTGTGCAGTCACTGCGGCAATGAAATACGGCACGGGGCTTCAGTATTTTGCGAAGCGTTTTCCTGAACGCTTCTTTGATGTAGGCATTGCCGAAGAACACGCAGTTACTTTCTGTGCTGGTCTTGCTTCTATGAACTATGTACCTGTTTTTGCGGTGTACTCATCGTTTTTGCAAAGGTCATACGACCAACTTATCCATGATATGGCAATAGTAGGCTATCATGCAGTTATATGTGTTGACCGCGCAGGTATAGTCGGTGATGATGGTGAAACACATCAGGGAATTTTTGATGTTTCTTTTCTTACCTCTGTGCCAAATATGAGGATATACTCTCCGTCTAATTATGACGAACTCAGGCTGTGCCTGCATAAGGCTGTTGAGGACGACAGTGGCATTTGTGCTGTGAGATATCCAAGGGGCAGGGATCAATCGCTGTATGATACATCTGATCCTGTTTCAACTTACGTTTATCGTCATATAGAGGGCGCAAAGGTTCTGCTTGTTACATATGGCAGGCTTGCAAATGATCTTTTTACAGCTATAGAAATACTCAGAAATCGTGATATAAAGTGCGATGTTATTAAGCTCGTGAATATTTTCCCTATAGACAATGAGGTGGTTGATATAATGTCAGCCTACGATGCAGTGCTGTTCTTTGAGGAAGCTTATTACTGTGGAAGTATTTCAGAGAAGTATGCTTCTATCTGCCCAAATGTGGCACAGTTTGCTATTGACGGTTTCGTGAAGCACGGAAAATGTGATGTGCTACTTGACGAGCTTGGTTTTTCAGCAGAGAAAATGGCTGATACAGTTGAGGGCTTTTTAAAAGATGAGTGAAAGACTTGATGTGTATATAGTTACGAACTGCGGCGTAAAAAGCCGAGAACGTGCCAAGCAGCTTATAAAAAATGGATTTGTGTCGGTAAACGGCAAGGTCTGCGTCAAGCCTTCTATATTGGTTGATGAGAACGACGGGGTGAAATGTAGGCCTGACGATATGAAGTTTGTCGGCAGGGGCGGACTTAAGCTTGAACACGCCTGCGATGTTTTCGGGCTTGACTTGTCAGGAAAAGTTTGTGCAGATATCGGTGCTTCAACCGGGGGATTTACTCAGTGTATGCTTGAACATGGCGCAGAATTTGTCTATGCAGTGGACGTGGGTCACGGACAGCTTGATGAAAGTTTGTGCAATGACAGCAGGTTGAAAAACTGTGAGGGCGTGAATGCACGATATCTGACAGCGAATTTTTTTGACAGACCTGTGCAGTTCATAAGTGGTGACCTTTCGTTTATTTCTCTAAAACTTGTTATAAAATCCCTTTGCGATTGTCTTTGTGATGGCGGTGAAATGGTTCTTCTTATAAAACCTCAGTTTGAGGCTGGCAAGCAGGCTCTCAATAAAAAGGGTATCGTCAAAGATCGTAAAGACCATGTGAGAGTGATAACTGAGCTTCTTGGCTGTTTTCGAGCAGAGGGGCTTGCGGCTGAAAAGATAACAATTTCACCTGTTAAGGGCGGCGACGGCAATCTTGAATATCTTATTCTACTTAAAAACGCTGACATGACGGCTGACAAGCTTGGTCAGCTCAATATAAAAGAATTTGTGAACGAAGCTTTTGATAGCTTCAAAGACTAAACGCAAGAGTGGTAATATTATGAAAATCTATCTTTATCCAAATCTTGATAAAACTCATTGCTTTGAGTATACGACCGCAACATATGAAAGGCTGCGCAAAAATGGTGCAAAACTTTTTATGGATAGATGCTATAAGCACGTTTTCGGAAAGCTCGATATCACTTTCTGTAGCGAAGACGAGTGTGTAAAGCAGTGTGATATGATTATTGCGATCGGTGGCGACGGAACGATACTCAAATGCTCTCTTAAGGGCTGTGAGTTTGAGAAGCCTATACTTGGCATTAACTGTGGCAGACTCGGTTTTATGGCCTCTCTTGAACATTCACAGCTTGAATTGCTGGACAAGCTTTTTTCTGGAGAATATACCCTCAGCCGCCGAATGATGTTAAACGTAAATGTCGAATGTGGCAGTGAAAATAAGTCATATACTGCGCTTAATGACGTTGCAGTAACAAAAGCTGACGATTGTAAGATAGCCGATTTTGAGGTATCAAAAAACGGCAGACTTATTTCTTCACTTCGTGCAGACGGCGTTATACTTTCTACAGCCACAGGCTCAACAGCCTATTCAATGTCAGCAGGCGGACCTATAATCGAACCTGAAATGAAGTGTATAGAGTTCACACAGATATGTGCTCACTCGCTTTTTGCAAGATCTATGATACTTTCAGAGGACAGCGTTATGAAAGTCAAGTGTCACACTAACAGTGGCTCTCACGCAATCGTCAGCGTTGACGGTAATAATGTTTTCAGACTTTCGGCAGAGGACACTGTGATAGTATCAAAGTCAAAGTATTTTGTTGAAATCATAGATATAAGCGGCGGCAGCTTTTTCTCGTCAATAAACAAAAAGCTTATGCAGCCGTTGAAGGAATCAGCGGAGGACGGCATATGAAAAATCAGCGTCAGAATTTGATAATGCAGATTGTCAAAGACGAAAATATCGGCACTCAGGAGGAACTTCGTGAAGCGCTTAAAAGGCATGGTCTGAAAGTCACTCAGGCAACAGTTTCAAGGGATATAAAAGAGCTTTCCCTTGTAAAGACTATTGGTTCAGACGGCAATTATAAATACAGCCTGCCAGCACTTAAAAAAGATATTGCAGAGCAAAACAATGGTATTTTTGGTATAATTTCAGACGCAGTTGTGTCAGTGGATCATGCGCTTAACACTGTTGTGGTGAAATGTCATACGGGCATGGCACAAGCAGTGTGTGCAAAGCTTGACAAGCTTGGGCTTGGCAATGTTGTGGGAACGCTTGCAGGTGACGACACGATATTCATACTTATGCGGACAGAAAAAGATGCGTCCCATATGGCAGAGGAACTGAGATCCTTTATTATTTCTTAAACAGCAGAGGAATGATCTAAAATGTTAAGTGAACTTTATATTGAAAATCTTGCCGTGATAGAAAAGGCAACTATAGATTTTTCTGATAAGCTTAATGTTTTCACAGGCGAAACGGGAGCAGGTAAGTCCATACTTATAAATGGAATAAATGCTATCCTCGGTCAGCGTGTCACTAAGGATATTGTGAGAACAGGCACGGACAAGGCTGTTATTTCAGCGTTGTTTACTGACATTGGGGACAATGTTTTGCAGGTACTAAACGAGCTTGGTATAAGCGCAGAAGACGGACAGCTTTTCCTTTCCCGTGAGATACGTTCAGATGGTGGAAGCGTTGCAAGAGTCAACTCGAGAGCGGTGAACGTTTCTGTACTTAAAGCTATCGGAGAAACGCTTGTAACTATCCATGGACAGCACGACAATCAGATACTCATGGCTCCTGAACGTCATATAGAGATACTTGACAGCTATGCCGAATCGGAAGCTCTTATAGAAGACTATCACAGTTCTTTCAGAGAGCTTCAAAGCATTGCAAAGAAGATAAACAAGATAAAAACTGAGCAAAGCAAAAAAGAGTTTCGCATGGCTGAGCTTGCTGATATTGTCGAGGAGATAAATGCGCTCAACATTCATGAAGGCGAGGATAAAGAGATAGAAGCAGAGCTTAACATCTCTAAAAATGCTGTTGCAATCTCTGAGGCTCTTTATATGGCAAAACAACTTCTTTCGGGCGATGATGACACAGATGGTGCAGTGGAGATGACGCAGAGAGCTTCAAAATCGGTTGAGGGATATACTGATATAATGACTGAGATATCGCCTATATATGACAGACTTAGTTCTGCGGCTATTGAAATGGAGGATATTTCCGAGGAGATAGGCTCACTTCTTGACAGCCTCGATATCGACCCAAAACGTTATGATTACCTTAATCAGCGTTCTGATGAACTCAGGCGTATCATGAAGAAATATGGACCTGAACTTGATGATGTACTGACTACTCTTGAAAATTCACAGAATGAGCTTGATGAACTAAGCGGAGCAGAGCAGAGCTTAGACGAGCTTAATAAAGAAAAGGAAAGACTTCTTGCGGAGGTATCAAAGAAAGCCAAAGCACTTTCAGACCATAGAAAAAAAGCAGGAGAGCGGTTTGTTTCTCAGGTAACAGAGGAGCTTGAATTTCTCAATATGCCAAAGGTCAAGCTGGTGGTTAAGCAGAAAACAGGCAAGCTCACCATAAATGGCATGGATAGCATAGAGTTTCTTATTTCTGCAAACCTGGGCGAAGAGCCAAAGCCTATTGCGAAGATCGCTTCAGGCGGTGAACTTTCAAGAATAATGCTTGCACTGAAAAACGTAATTGCAGAAAAGGACAGTATCGGCACGCTGATATTTGACGAGATAGACACAGGAGTAAGTGGCAGAGCGGCTCAGAAGATAGGTATAAAGCTGAAACAGATATCTCGCCTTAGACAAGTTCTTTGCGTGACCCACCTTGCCCAAATGGCTGTTATGGCGGATAATCATTTGCTTATTGAGAAAAATATACAGGGTGACAGGACAGTTACAACTGTTAGAACTCTCGACCATGAGCAGAGAAAGTATGAGATAGCAAGGATAATGGGCGGTGAAAATATCACAGAGCTTATGCTTGAAAATGCTGAACAGTATCTCAAAGACGCTGACAATATGTAACACAAAGTCCCTGATGATTGCGGGGACTTTTTTTGTGAACGTACATTTATTATTTATTGTTGTAAAATTCATAGTAATGTGGTATAATAACAATTGGTAGGTGATTATTTGAAACTTGAACATATAAACGTCAAAGAAGCCGTGAGATATATGGGAATGGGCAATAACAAGCCAGACGAACGCACGGCTTTGTTGATAGATGAATGTGAAAAAGAGCTTTTGAAAGTCATTGAGCCTAAATTTGTGTACAGAGTGTTTGATGTCGCTCATAAAGAGAACGGTGTTGAGGTCATCGGTACTCCGTTGTTTCTTGGCGGCAATGATATATGCAGACACCTTGAGGGGTGCAGTAAATGCGTGCTTTTTGCAGCGACTATTTCTTCGGGCGTTGATAGAAAGCTTCGTGCTTATGAAGCAGAGGATATGGCTAAAGCTATGATAGCGGATTGCCTTGCAAGTGCTGCTGTGGAGCAGGTATGCGATATAGTTGACAACACTGTGAAAGAAAAGCTCAGCGGATATAATCAGACATGGAGGTTTTCTCCTGGTTATGGCGATCTGCCTATCAGCGTGCAGAGAGTTTTTCTTGACGTACTCAATGCGCAGAAATTTATCGGGCTTAATGCAACTGAAAATAATATTCTGACGCCGAGAAAGTCTGTTACGGCGATAATCGGATTGTCAAAAAATGAAATATCAAGGGGCAGACGTGGTTGTTCCTGCTGTAATATGAGGGAAGTCTGTCAATTCAGAAAAAGAGGAGATCATTGTGGATTTTAGAACATTACTTAAAACAAAAGAATTTGTCGTACTTGACGGAGCAATGGGTACGATGCTTCAGGCAAAGGGACTTGAAATGGGTGGCACTCCTGAAGCCCTTAACATAGACAAGCCTGATTGGCTGGTGGACATACACCGCCAGTATATAAACGCAGGCTCAGACATTGTTTACGCCAACACTTTCGGTGCAAACAGACACAAGCTTGAAAAGTGCGGATATACTGTCCAGCAGGCTATCCCTGCGGCTATAAAAAATGCTAGAAAAGCCTGTGAGGGTACTGATACCCTTGTTGCTCTTGATATCGGACCTATCGGACAGCTTCTAGAGCCAACAGGAACGCTCACTTTTGAAGAAGCTTACGATATTTATAAGGAGCAGATACTTGCAGGAGCTGACGCAGACCTTATCGTTTTTGAAACAATGACAGATCTCTATGAACTTAAAGCGGCTGTTCTTGCGGCAAAGGAAAACAGCGATCTTCCTATAGTCTGCACAATGACATTTGAGGAAAATATGCGTACATTTACGGGCGTTGCTATAAGCTCCATGGTTTTGACTTTGGAGGGTCTGGGCGTTGACGCAATCGGTGTGAACTGCTCATTAGGACCAAAGGAGCTTTATCCTGTTGTGGAGGAGCTTTGCAAGTGGACAAATCTCCCTGTTGTAGTAAAGCCTAATGCAGGACTTCCTGACCCTGTTACAAATGAATATAACTGTTCCCCTGAAGATTTTGCAGAGTTTGCAGAAAAGCTTATCCCATTGGGAGTTAAGGTGCTTGGAGGTTGCTGCGGAACTAACCCTGAGTATATCAAAAAGCTGGCTGAAATGCTCAAAGGCAAGAAGCACGTCAGCGTGCATAATGATATCCCTGCCGCTTGCTGTTCACCGACACATACTGTAGTTATAGACCAGCCAAGAATAATCGGTGAGCGTATCAATCCTACTGGCAAGAAGCGTTTTAAAGAAGCACTGCTTGCAAACGATATCGACTACATCCTTGGTCAGGCTATCGAGCAGATACACGCAGGTGCGGATATTCTTGATGTAAATGTTGGCCTGCCGGGAATCGACGAAAAGAGTATGATGGTCAAGGCTGTAAAGTCTTTGCAGGGCGTTGTCGATGTGCCTTTGCAGGTGGATTCAACTATACCTGAGGTGCTTGAAGCGGCTCTGAGGGCTTATAATGGCAAGCCTATCGTAAATTCTGTAAACGCTGAGGACAGCTCCATTGAAAATGTTCTTCCTCTTGTAAAGAAATATGGTGCGGCTGTGGTAGGTCTTACTCTCGATGAAAACGGCATACCAAAGAGTGCTGACAAGAGATTTGAGCTTGCTAAAAAGATACTTGACAAGGCGCTTGAATACGGCATTAGAAAAGAAGATGTGTATATAGATTGTCTTACTCTTACCGCTTCTGCGGAGCAGGAAAATGTTATGCAGACAGTAAATGCAGTGGAACGAGTAAAGAACGAGCTTGGACTTAAAACAGTTCTCGGTGTATCGAATATCAGCTTTGGTCTGCCTAGCAGAGAGATAGTTAATCACAACTTTCTTATGATGGCGCTCACAAAGGGTCTTGACCTGCCGATAATGAATCCTAATATTGATTCTATGACGGCAACTGTTCGTGCTTACAAGCTTTTGACAAACATTGATAAAAACTCTGTTGACTTTATTTCTCACTACGGTGGCGAGAAAAAAACTGCGCCTGCCGCAACAGGCGCAAAAGCTGAGATAGACTTGCCGTATGCTATCGAAAACGGTCTGAAGAAGGAAGCAGCTGACCTTACTGCAAAGCTTTTGCAGGAAACAGAAGCCATGAGCATTGTCAACGATATGCTTATCCCAGCACTTGATAAGGCTGGTGCAGAATTTGAAAAGGGCAGGCTTTTCCTGCCACAGCTTATCCAGACAGCAGGCACTGCACAGGCTTGCTTTGAGGTAATAAAAAATTACATTCTGTCAACGGGTGAAAAAAGCGTTTCTAAGGGCAAGATAATCCTTGCAACAGTAAAGGGCGATATCCACGATATCGGCAAGAACATTGTAAAGGTACTTCTTGAAAACTATGGTTATGACGTTATTGACCTTGGCAAGGACGTTGACTATCAGACAGTAGTTGATTGTGCAATAGAAAATGACGTACATCTTATCGGTCTTTCTGCGCTTATGACAACAACTCTTGTGAGCATGGAAAATACAGTTAAGCTTCTTCGTGAAAACAATGTTGACTGCAAGATAATAGTAGGCGGTGCGGTGGTAACGGCTGACTATGCAGAGCAGATAGGCGCTGACTATTATGCAAAAGACGCAAAAGAGTCGGTAGATATTGCAAGAAAATTTTTCGGAAACTGAATAAAATAACTATGACCTCCCATAATCTGAACAACAGATATTTATGGGAGGCCATTTTTTAATGAAAAAGTTTGTTACAGCTATCATCATTTCATTTGTCGTTACGGTAAGCTCTGCAGGCATCAAAGCCGCTGCTTTTTCCTCATCAAACCTTGGGGCAGCATTCGTTTTGAGCAATGTTATGTCAGATGAAAAAAACGATAAAAATGGCAGTGGTATAACTGTCATAGACGGCAATAGGGAAGATATAAAGTTTTCTTTTAAAATAGCCGAGATAATTAAAAGCCTTTTTAGCTAAGTGTACATTTATTTGTACTTATATCAAAAGTACGATTGACTTTTGAGCCTTGCCGTGTTATTATATAAATATCAATCATAACGGAGGCTCATTCAATGGTAACAGTTATAAGCGGTGGCTCTCACAGTGGACGTGACAAAGTTTTCATAGATAAGATCAAGTCTGCTGTAAAAAACGGCGAGCAGGTCATGGTCATAATACCAGATCAGTTTTCTTTTGAATATGATAAAAAACTGTATGAACACCTTGGTGCAGCAGATTTCAACTTCATACAGACTGCAGGCTTTAACCGTATCGCTGAGTTCACAGAGAAGCTTTATGGCGGTAGGGTAAAAGAAAATGCTGATGATAACGTCCGCACTATCCTTATGTATAAGGCAGTCAGACGTCTTAAACAGACCAAGGATATCCGCTTTTATAAAAAGAGTCTTGAAAAGGGCAGTTTCTTAGCCGAACTTAACGAACTTGTGAGCCAGTTTCGTGAAAGCGGAATAACACCACAGGATCTAGCTCTTGCTGCTGAGAAGCAGAGCGGCTCTCTTGCCATGAAACTTTTTGATATCTCAAGGCTTTATGATTTTTACATGGATGAGCTTGAAAAAGCAGGAATGCAAGATACACTGTCTGCAATGGCAAGAAGTGTGGATCAGGTGAAGGAAAACGGATATTTCCGTGGAATGACAGTTTTTGTTGACGCTTTCAACGATTTCTCTTTTGATGAACTTAAAATGCTTGACGCTTGTATCGCACAGTGCAAGAGTATAACGTTCTCTCTATGTATCGACAATGAAAGCATTAGAAGATATGCAAATCACCCTTTTGCTGATACTCTTAAAACGTTGCAGCAGATAACAGATATTTCCGCTGATCATAATTACAAGGTCAACACGGTAGAGTGTCGTAACAGCTCATTTAGAGTCCCTGAACTTGAATATGTGAGCAAAGAGATTTACAATACCTGTAAAAAGCCATACGTTGGAAAGTGCGAAAATGTTTCTGTTATATCAGCAACGGATATTTACGAAGAAAGTGAATTTGTCAGTGGAAAGATATGGGAGCTCGTCAGAGAAAAAGGCTATAAATTCAGTGACATAGCTTTGCTTGCAAGAAACCTTAAAGATTGTGCTTCCGTTTTTGAGGGTACGTTTGACAGATATGAGATACCATATTTTTCAGACTGCAGTGACAGTGTTTCTTCATCATCTCTGGTGAGGTATATGAACTCGCTTTTCAAGTGCTTGCTTTCAAGAAAGTATTCCACGGACAATATTTTGAAATACATAAAATCGCCGCTTTTTCCAATGCTGAATATCGAGATATCAAATCTGGAAGACTATTGCATACGCTGGAGCGTTGAGGGTGATATGTGGCTCAGTGATTTTACTGTTGCAGGTGATCTCAGCGAAAAACAGCTTGAAAAAATAAACTGCTCAAGACGAAAGATAATCGAGCCTTTTGAAGCATTTAAAAGCAAACTTGTTAAAGACGTTACAGCAGGGGAACTGTGCCGTGGGCTTTATGATCTTCTTGGCAGCATTGAGCTTTCTCAGCAGACCTTTTCTGTAGTAAAAAAAGCAGGAACTTCGGATAACGAAACTCAGCTTGAAATGGCAAGAGGATTGAAACAACTTTGGAACTCTGTTCTTTCGGCTATCAAATCCGTCTATGACTGCATGAATGACGAAGTTATCTCCCTCAGACAGTTTTATGAGCTTTTCAAGCTCATGCTTTCGCAAATGAGTGTTTCACGTCCTCCGCAGAAACTTGACTGCGTAAGGATATGCGACCCGAGCCATTCAAGGCTTGAGGGCGTAAAGGCTGTCTTTCTTGTTGAGGTGAACGACGGCATATTTCCTGCGTCTTTAAGCTCTGGTGGACTTATCACAGAAAATGAAAAAATGATATTAGAGGGAAGCGATATTCATATCTCACATAGCGCAAGAAAATCTTTTCAGACAGAGAAGCTTGTGTGCTACAACGCTTTTACCCTTGCAGACGAAAAGCTCTATGTGCTTTATTCAGAATCTGACCTTGTAGGAGAAGCTCACCACCCCTCTGCACTTGTTTCCGAGCTTAATGGAATGTTCGGCAAAATCAATACCAAAGCTCAGGATATGGGGCTTGATTTTTACTGCACTTCTTTCAGGACAGCTTACTATAAATATATGGAACATTCCCGTGATAAAAACGCTACAATTTCTGCGATTAGGTCTGTGTTGGGGTTATCGCAGGAATATGCCGAGAAACTTATGCGAACAAAGAATCTTCATGAAAACGGTGACTATAAGCTTGAAGAAAAGATAGCAGAAAAGCTTTTCATGTCAGAACAGCCTGCAAAGGTTTCGCCTACTCAGCTTGATACATATTATAAGTGCCCGTTCAATTATTTCTGCAAGTATGGTCTTGGTCTTAAAACTGTCAGAAAGGCAGATATCGACGGGCTTAACAGGGGACTTATCATTCATCAGCTTCTTGAAAAGATAATGCGTAAAGACGATGACGGCACAGGCTTTGACAAGGCTTTCCTTACTCTCTCAGATGATGAGATAAAAGAGTATATCCACAAAAACGTTACCGAATATATAAAGGAAAGCCTTGGTGGAATGTTCGGAAAATCTCCGTCATTTGTATTTTTACAGGAGCGTATGGAAAGCAATATTCTGCATATCATTCGTTTTATGCAGAATGAGCTTCTTCACTCAAAATTCAGACCTGCGCTTTTGGAATACAAAATAGACAAGTCCGAAGAAGAAGACAGACTTATCATAGACGTAAACGGCAGAGATAAGATAATCCTTACGGGAATTATCGACAGAGTTGACGTTTTCGAGGACGAGAACGGTGAAAAATATGTGAGGATAATCGACTATAAAACAGGCTCTATTGACCTTAAATATTCAATGCTCTACAATGGCCTTAATTTGCAGATGTTCGTGTATCTTACCGCTTTACTTGAAACCAAAAATCCAGTGAATATAGACGGTGGATTGAAGCAGGCTGGTATCGTATACTACACGCTAGGAAACAAGCCTAAAACATACGAGCAGACAGCCTACGCTGACGTAGAAGAAGCCGAGAGCAGATCACGGCTGAACGCTTTCAAGCCTATAGGAAAAGTCGTTGATATAAAGGCTGTCACTGAAGCTTTCAGCTCAGAAGAAAATTATGCCTATGCGCCTTTTAAATATTCTAAAACCAACGGCATTTCAGGCACTGTTCCAGACGGCTTTTTTACAAAGCTCAGAGAATTTGCTATAGGCAAAGTGGCGCAATTTGGTGAACAGCTTTGTCAGGGAAACATTCAGGCAAGACCTGTGGCGGAAGCCTGCAAGCACTGTGATTTTCACGATATCTGCGGCAGGATAAACCAAGAGGACGTTACAGACGTGAAAGACAGCGTTTATGAAGAAAAACTTATGGAAGAACTAACTGACAGAAAGGAGAAAAAATAATTGGCTGATACAAAATGGACCAAAGAGCAGGAAAGAGCCATTAGTGATCGTGGCAAGGGAATTATAGTTTCAGCGGCGGCAGGAAGCGGAAAAACCACAGTGCTTATAGAACGAATGATACAACTTCTTTCTGATGAAAAAAATAAAATACCTGCCGACAGACTTCTTGCAGTAACATTCACAAAAGAAGCCGCTTCAAGCATGAAAGAAAAACTCAGCCGTGCTTTTGACGAACAGCTTCGCCGTGACCCTGAAAACAAGTGGTTGCTTAGTCAGCAAAATCTTATCCAGCTTGCGAGGATATCTACAATAAATTCTTTCTGTCTTGACCTTGTGAAAAGTAATCTACATGAATTTGATTTTCAGGGAGGACTTGATATACTTGATGACAGTGTACAAAATCTTATTTTGCAGGAAGCTATCACGCAGGCTTATGAAAAGCTTTGTGAAGAAGATTATGAAAGCTACAAACTGCTGAAAAACGCTTTTGCGGATAAAACTCTCAATGAAATCACCGACAATCTTTATAAATTCATGCGTTCGCTGCCGTTTCCAAAGCGTTGGATAGCAGAGGTACATAAAAACTTTACTGATGATAAGATTTTTGACAGCTTTATAAAAGATAATATATGTGTAGCTCAAACAAAGCTGAAAGAAGCATTTTCAATGTATGAGGTTTTTGAAGAATATGCCTGCCGTAAAGAGATAGAGGGCATACCTTTTATAAAACATATCAAAATGAATGAAACTGCCGACAGTGACAGAGAACTTCTTCATAGGTTAAGAAAGCTTCTTGAAAGCGGCGATATAGATACTATTGCTAAGTCAGATTGGAAATTCAGCACCATAAAAAGATTTCCCACGAACAAGGCTTTCAATGCATCACTTGACGATGATATTCGCATTAGGTTCAAGGACAATTATGCCTTCTGTGCATCATACAGAAACAAATATAAAGATATCGTAGCTAAAATTACCGATATGTTCAATAACACCAAACTGATCATGAAGGAAAATATGCTTGAATCTGACAGAATATTTACTGTTCTGTGCAGGGTATGCGAAGATATAGACAAGATCTCACAAGAAATGAGGCTTGAAAGAAATGGCGTTACTTTTTCTGACGTTGAGATAATGGCGAGAGAATTGCTTGTAAAAGATACCGAGAATGGACCTGTTCGCACGGAGCTTTGCGAGGAAATTCGCAGAAACAGGCTATATGAGCTTATTTTCATAGACGAGTTTCAGGACGTGAATAATCTTCAGGAACTTGTTTTCCGCTCGCTTTCTGATTCTGATAACTTGGATATCATGGGCAAAAATGTTTTTGTGGTTGGCGATATAAAGCAGGCTATATATCGTTTCAGACTCTCAAATCCTGAACTTTTCAGCAAAACGAGAAATGACGCTTCCGCACCTGAAAACAGCGAACAGCTCGAGGCTATCTTGCTAAGCAAGAATTTCAGAAGTCGTGAATCTGTGGTCGATTTTGTAAATTTTCTGTTCCACTATCTTATGACACAGCACACAGGTCAGGTGGATTATGATAGAAATGAAGAACTTCGATACGGTGAACTTTATGATGAAAATAACAAGCCTACAGAAATAATGCTCATACCTTTTGATAAGAACTACAAAAAGACAAATGGCTATTCTGTGGAGAACAAAGTAATAGCACAAAAGATAAAGCACATGCTTGAAAACGGTGAGGAAGTCAAAGATCATGGCTCTCTAAGACCGTGCCGTGCAGGAGATTTTTGTATACTTGTTCAAAAGAATGATGAAATTACCCTTATGGCAAAAGCCATTGAAGAAGTAGGTCTGAAAGCATATTCTGAGGATACAAACGGATACATGAAGTCAAGAGAGATAACACTTGTGCTGAATATGCTCAGGGTCATTGACAATCCTATGAACGATATTGCAATGACAGCTATCATGATGTCGCCTATAATGGGATTTACGCCTGATGAAATGGCGGCAGTAACAGAAAAGTCAAAGAAGCCTAACAGCAAACTGAAAGACCATATCTATCAGGTGGTAGCGGCGTCAGCTTCTGCTGAGGATAGCCACGAAAAGGAAGCTACTCATATAAGCTTTAATAATAAAACATTGCAGGATAAGTGCATAGAGCTTAATAAGCTTATTAATTCCCTGCGTTATCTTTCAATGAGCATGGGTCTTGAACGGCTCATAAGAAAAATATATGACATGACCGACCTTATGGGGATCGTTTCGCTGTATCTTGATTCTGATAAAAAGCGAGCAAACCTTCGTCTGCTTCTTGAATATGCTTCGTCCTATGAGCAAAATAGTCAGGAGGGCGTAACTGGTTTTCTGAGATATATCGACTCTGTGTCCTCAAATGAAAAAGCCTTTAAGCAGGCAATGACAGTAACAGAGGGCTCAGATTCCGTTTACATAAAGACCTACCATGCTTCAAAAGGTCTTGAATATCCATTTGTATTTTTATGTCAGCTTGACATACCGCTTATAAAGAAAGACAAAGGTTACTGTTCACATAACAAGCTGGGCTTTGCTTTCAGTTTTATGGATAACAGCAAACTTATGAGAAAAACTTCACTTTACTATGATAAGCTTTCAAAGGAATCAAAAGCAGAGGAAAAAAGTGAAAAACTCCGCCTGCTTTATGTTGGATGTACAAGAGCAAAAGAAAGACTTTTTGTAAGCTATGCACCGATTATTTACAGCAATACCACATATGAGAAGGTTATTGAACGTAAGGCGGGAATAGTTGACAGGCTTAGAAACATATACTCAAAGCAGGGAGATTCTCTTGAAAATGTTGTGGCGGACGCTGAAACGATGCTTGATTGGATAACAATCACGCTTGCACTTCACTCCACGGGTGATCAACTCACATCTTGGCTTGGTACTGATAATATAGCTGTCAGCGGAGACGAATACCCTGAGCCTGAGATAATATATAATGAATACGGAATTGAAAATACAGAGCAGACACAGGAAGAAGATACAACTATTAGCGAAATAGAAGCGGACAAAACAATGCTTAGAAATCTTCTTGACAAATTTGCATTTGAGTATGACTGGTCAGGAGTATCAACACCAGCAAAGCTTACTGTTACGGAGATAACTGCGGCTGAAAAAGAGAAGCAGACAGAGAAAACCGAACCTGAGTTTTATCCTAGTCTTCCACGGCTTGATGATGAGTTTGATAAACTATCAGCAGCGGAAAAGGGAACTTTTACCCACAAATTTATGGAGTTATCGGATTATGATAAGGCACATGAAAGCGTAAAAACAGAGCTTGAACGTCTTGTGAATCAGGGGTACTTCAGCCAGAAAGAAGCTGGCGGAGTTTATGTTGAAGCACTTGAAGCATTCTTTAGATCTGATTTTTATGAGCGTGTGAAAAATTCTGATAATGTGATGCGTGAAAAGAAGTTTCTTGTTTCAATGAGAGATCTTGACTTAAGTGAAAATCTTCCTGAATATAATGGTAACAGCGGTATGCTTCAAGGTATCGCCGATTGTATCTTCCATGAGCCTGACGGATATGTTATTGTTGATTATAAAACTGACAGATTTAATGATTTGTCACAGCTCATGGGCTATAAAACACAGCTTGCACTGTATAAAGCATCGTTTGAGATGATACTCGGAGAGAAAATAAAAAGCTGTTATATTTATTCATTTTGGCTGCGAAAAGGGGTTGAAATCAAGCTCTGAATGTGATATAATGACATATGGAGAGCTTGATAATATTTTTTTGAAATAATTTGAGAAAAGGTATTGACAAGTGGGTAAAAGTGTAGTATAATATCATGGTAAACAAAGCAGAACAATGTCCGTTCTCACCTTAAGCGCAGATCTCTGTAGTAAAAAGGTCAACATGAATTTGCATATCAGTGTGATTTTATGCGGGTACGGATCAGTTCTGTGCCCGTTTTATTTTATTTTTGGAGGTGCTGCGTCATTAGCAACAGGGAACATCAGATCAACGAAGAGATCCGTGATAAAGAACTCAGGGTCATAGACGTTGACGGAAATCAGCTTGGTATTTTAAGTGCTGACGAGGCTCTTAAAATTGCATTTGAGAAAGATCTTGATCTTGTAAAGATCGCTCCTCAGGCAACTCCGCCTGTATGCCGTATCATGGATTATGGCAAGTTCTGTTTTGAACAGACAAAGCGTGCGAAGGAAGCAAAGAAAAATCAGAAAGTTATCGAGATCAAGGAAGTTAGAATGTCATCTACGATCGACACTCATGATTTTAATGTAAAGGTCAATCAGGCTGTTAAATTCCTTAACGGAGGAGATAAGATAAAAGTTTCTGTAAGGTTCAAGAAAAGAACTTTGGCTCATCCACAGTTCGGTGAAGAACTTCTTGCAAAATTTAAAGACGCTATCTCTGAAGCCGGCGTTGTTGACAAGCCATCAAAAATGGAGGGACGCAGTCTTGTGATGTTCGTTTCTCCGAAAGTAAACAAGTAAAATAATAAGGAGGATAAATACAATGCCAAAGATCAAAACACATTCTGGTGCTAAGAAGCGTTTCAGTGTTACCGGTAGCGGTAAGGTTAAGTTCCAGCACACAAACAAAAGACACAGACTTACTCAGAAGGATCACAAGCGTAAGAGAATCCTGCGTGGTGCAGCTTATGCAGATGATACCAACATCAAGAACGTAAAGGCTCTTATCCCTTACAAATAAACGAGTTGTAGGGAAAACAAATTTTAAAAATTTCAGGAGGTAATAACTATGGCTCGTGTAAAGGGAGCAATGATGACTCGTAAGAGAAGAAATAAGACTCTGAAGCTTGCTAAGGGATACTTTGGTGCCAAGAGCAAGCACTTCAAAATGGCTAAACAGGCTGTAATGAAGTCAGGTCAGTATGCATACATTGGAAGAAAGCAGAAGAAGAGAGATTTCAGAAAGCTTTGGATCACAAGAATTTCAGCAGCTGCTAAAATGAACGGTATGAATTATTCAACATTCATGAACGGCGTAAACAAGGCTGGTATCAATCTTAACAGAAAGATGCTCTCCGAAATAGCTATCAGCGATCCTGCTGGTTTCACAGCGATCGCAGAAAAGGCGAAGGCTGCTCTTTAATAGTCAAAAACACGCACGTTATTGTAACCTGCGTGTTTTGTTGTATATTAAGGCAACACCATATATGACGCATTTGGCAACTAAATGATTAAATTTTCAGAATAAGAGGTGACGCAGTTTGCATATTAATAGTAAAGATAACCCTAGAGTGAAGCTTTTCAGAAAGCTTCTGTCATCAAAAAAAGCTAGGGAAGAACATGGATTGTTTGCTGTTGAAGGTGCAAGAAACTGCGTTGACACCGCTTATGAAGCTGTGTGCGGAAGAATAAAAGTCCATTCTGTTTTCTATACTCAAACGGCCTTGACTAAATATAAAAATACACTTAAAACCGATAGTCTTTTCTCGTGCACAAGACCTGAAGATGTTTTTGAAATATCTGATGAGCTTGCGAAAAAGATGACAGATGAGGGAAACTCTCAGGGCATTTATATGATCGTTTTTAAGGTCGATTTGCCTTTTGTGGCTGAGTATATTGACAAAAACGGGAAGTATCTCGTGCTTGATAATTTACAGGACCCAGGTAATTTGGGTACGCTTCTAAGAACTGCCGATGCCGTAGGCGTTAGTGGAGTAGTTATGACAGATAATTGCGTTGATCTGTATAACCCAAAGGTGGTTCGTTCCGCTATGGGAAGCACTACAAGACTTGATCTTTTTGTAGTTGATAATTTTCTGAACGTCGCAACGCTTTTTGATGAGCTTGGTATCGTTACAAATGCTGCAGTTGTCAGAGACGGTGAAAATATCACAGAATTTGATTTTGACAGACCGTGTGCTGTTGTAATAGGAAACGAGGGCAAAGGTTTGCCTAAAGAACATTCAGACATTTGTAAAAATCGTGTGACTATTTCTATGCACGGCAACATAGAATCACTTAATGCTGCTTGCGCAGGCACAATCATTTTGTGGGAAATGTTTCGAGGTGGCAGTCATGGATAAAGAAAGACTTTTATTGTGGATAAGAGCGGTTCTGATTTTCACTCCATCGAGCAAACGTATATGGGAAGTTTCTGCAAATTATGATGATATAGTTGAGTTCATGACAGCACTCGATGATCATATGGTCAGCGGACTTAATGATAAAGAGCTGCAGAGGATAGGAAAATATAGTCTTAAAGACGCAGAAATCATAAAAAAACGCTGTGAAGAGCTTGGCATAAATATTTATTGTTACGAAAGTGAGGGCTATCCTGACAGACTTAAACGGATCGCAAATCCACCTGCTGTTCTGTATACTTATGGTAACCTTGACTTTTTAAACGATAAATGCGTTATTTCAGTAGTAGGCTCCCGTGAGCCGTCTGAATATTCTGTAAAGATAACGAAGCATATTTGCGCAGATCTTATAAGAAGAAACTGTCTGCTTGCTTCGGGGTTTGCAGGAGGTATAGATCAGATCGCTAACAAGGTAGCTATTGAAAATAATAGTAGACCTATAGCTGTGTGTGGCACAGCTCTTGATTGTGATTATCCTAAGGGAAGTAACGAGCTAAAAAAACAGATCGCTGAGAATGGAGTAGTAATATCAGAGTATTTTCCGGGTTATAAACCATTTGGAAATGCTTTTGTGAATCGCAATAGGATTCTTACAGGACTTTCAAATGCAGTGCTTTTTACTGAGTGTAGCAAGGAAAGTCATGGTCTTGATAATGTCAATCACGCCATATCTCAAGGAAAACAGGTATTTGTAGTACCGCCACATGATATCTATGACAGTCGATATTTCGGACAACGTGATCTCATAAGAAATGAGTGTCAACCTGTATTCGGCGCAGAGGATATAGTGTATTCGCTTGGCAATGAAAGGTATCAATCTCTTAGACTTGTGGAAAGCCTGGGAGAGTTCACGCTTCCTGCTGAGGATTCTGCTATACTTAACAATGGCGAGCCTAAGACAGTGAAGCACAGAAAAAGCAAAAGAAAAGTGCCTGACAGCAAGACTGTTTCTGAAACAGAAATGGTAAAGCCAACACCTGAGCCTGATCTGTCAGAGCTTGATGACACACAAAAGAGCATTTGCAAACTGTTAAAAAGCGGAAATATGCTTGTGGACGAGATAGCTGCAAAGCTTGGTATGGATATCTCTGATGTGCTTGCACAGCTAACGGAGCTTGAACTTTATGGCACTGTTAAGTCATATCCGGGCAAAATGTTTGGACTTTAATATATATTAAGAATGGAGAATAGATTTGTCTAATTTGATCATAGTTGAGTCACCAACGAAGATAAAAACAATTAAGCGTTATCTTAGCGATGATTATGAAGTCGTGGCTTCAAAGGGTCATGTCCGTGACCTGCCAAAATCAAAGCTGGGCGTCGATATAGATAATAATTTTGAGCCTAAATATGTCAACATAAAAGACAAAGAGGGCGTTATAAAAGATATAAAAAAGCTTGCAAAGAAAAGCGACCATGTTTATCTTGCAGGAGACCCTGACCGAGAGGGAGAAGCCATTTCATGGCATCTTGCATTGCTTTTGGGTCTTGACCTGAATGATAAAAACCGAGTAACTTTCAACGAACTTACTGAAACTGGTATCAAAGCTGGAATGAGCCACCCACGTTCTATTGATATAAACCTTGTTAATGCACAGCAGGCAAGACGTATCCTTGACAGACTTGTGGGCTATAAGCTTTCACCTTTTCTTTGGAGAAAGATAAGAAAAGGACTTTCAGCGGGCAGAGTTCAGTCTGTCGCAGTTAAAATGATATGCGACAGAGAAAACGAGATAAGGGCATTTGTATCTCAGGAATATTGGTCCATTGACGGAAAATTTTCCGCAAACGGTGAAAGAAAGACATTTGCCGCAAAGCTTAATACAGTTGACGGAGAAAAGCCGGAGTTGAAAAATAAAGAGCAGGCTGACGAGATACTGAAAAGACTTGAGGGTGCCGAGTTTGTTATCGACAAGGTAAAAAAGAGCGTTCACAGAAAATCTCCTGCCGCACCATTCACCACCTCGACTTTACAGCAGGAAGCGTCAAGACGTCTCAGCTTTCAGGCGAGAAGAACGATGAAAACCGCTCAGGAGCTTTATGAGGGTGTTGAGATAAACGATATGGGTCAGACAGGTCTTATCACCTATATGCGTACCGACAGCCTTAGAATTTCTGATGAAGCAAGAGCAGCGGCATATGATTTTATCAGAAAAAAATATGGCGATAAGTATATTCCTGACACACCGAAAAAATATAAAACTAAGGGCAACGCTCAGGACGCTCACGAAGCCATCCGACCAACACACCCAGAAGTAACACCTGATATGGTAAAGGCAAGCGGAGTGACGAGTGACCAGTACAAGCTTTATAAACTCATTTGGGAGAGATTTATAGCTTCTCAGATGTCAAACTGCCTTATGGACACTGTTTCTGTTGATATCTCTGCAAACGGTTGTAACTTCAAGGCAACAGGCTATTCTGTAAAGTTCGACGGATTTACTGTTCTTTATGAAGAGGCTAAAGACGATGAGGGTGAAAAGAAAAACGTGCTTCCTCCAATAAAATCCGGTGACTCAATAAAGGTGCGTACCCTTGAGGGAAATCAGCATTTCACTCAGCCTCCTGCAAGATACACAGAAGCAACCCTTGTAAAGGCGTTTGAGGAAACGGGCATCGGCAGACCTTCAACTTATGTTCCAACTATTACAACCATAATAAACAGAAATTATGTTGAGCGTGACGGAAAACAGCTTAAGCCGACTTCGCTTGGCGAAGTAACAAACCAGCTTATGAGCGAGCATTTTGATAAAATAGTTGATGTTAAGTTTACTGCAAACATGGAGAAATCTCTTGATGAGGTTGAAAGTGGCAAGAAAAGTTGGGTAAAAACTTTGCAGGACTTTTACGGTGACTTTGACGAGGAATTGACTGAAGCCGAGGAAGCCATGGACGGGAAGCGTATCAAAGTGCCTGACGTAGAAACAGATCAGGTGTGTGAGCTTTGCGGCAAACCTATGGTAATAAAGATAGGCAGATATGGCAAATTTATGGCTTGCTCAGGTTTTCCTGAGTGCAAGAATACCAAAAAAATAGTTCAGGAAACAGGCGGAATTTGCCCTTACTGCGGAAAGAAAGTGCTTCTCAAAAAGTCTAAAAAGGGCAAGAAATATTACGGCTGTGAGGACAATCCTGAGTGCAAGTTCATGACATGGGACGTTCCTACCGAAGAGAAATGCCCTAAGTGTGGCAGTACGCTTTTCCAGAAAGGCGGAAAGAACGGAATACTCATTTGCCATAAGCCTGATTGCGGATATGAAAGGAATTTATCTAATGGCGGTTAAGGTAATAGGTGCAGGACTTGCAGGTTGTGAAGCTGCGTGGCAGTTAGCCCAAGCAGGGATAGACGTTGAGCTTTATGAAATGAAGCCGAAAGAGTTTACGCCTGCCCATAAATATAAGGGCTTTGCAGAGCTTGTCTGCTCAAATTCAT
Organism: Ruminococcus sp. AF37-20; assembly: GCF_003460465.1. NCBI lineage: Bacteria > Bacillati > Bacillota > Clostridia > Eubacteriales > Oscillospiraceae > Ruminococcus > Ruminococcus sp. AF37-20. Next base: position 49,843 of record NZ_QTVE01000011.1, read on the forward strand.
TGAAAGCGGACAGAATAGATTCAGCCGCAGGTATGCTAAAAGAGGAAATGCGCAGGCTTGGCTCTGTCACAATGGAATGTGCAGCTGAAACTAAGGTATCAGCAGGCGGAGCACTTGCTGTTGATAGGAAAAAGTTTTCCGATATGGTCACGGCAAAGATAATGGAAAATCCTCACATCACTGTTATCGAGGAAGAAGTCACAGATATACCTGATGGCGATGTTATAATCGCAACAGGTCCTCTTACAAGCGATGGGCTTGCAGAGAGTATCGGCAAAATATGCGGTGATTATCTGTATTTTCATGATGCCGCCGCACCTATCGTCACATATGAAAGTCTTGATAAGGATAAGGTTTTCTTTGCATCGAGATATGGCAAGGGCGAGGCTGATTATATAAACTGCCCTATGAATAAGGAAGAATATCTCAGGTTCTATAATGAACTTATCAATGCGGAATCCGCTCCGCTCCATGATTTTGATAAGGAGCACTTTTCAAAGGACGGGTTCAAGGTGTATGAAGGCTGTATGCCGGTTGAGGTCCTTGCCAAAAGAGGAGAGGACACAATGCGTTTCGGCCCGCTGAAACCTGTAGGTTTGACGGATCCACGAACAGGCAACAGACCTTATGCCGTCGTTCAGCTTCGTGCAGAGAACGCAGAGGGAAGTCTGTATAACCTTGTGGGCTTTCAGACAAACCTTAAATTTGGTGAGCAGAAAAGAGTATTTTCTCTTATCACAGGACTTGAAAATGCAGAATTTATACGCTATGGAGTTATGCATAGAAACACTTTCATCAATTCGCCTAAGCTCTTAAATCCGCAGTTTAATATGCGAGATAGAGAAAACCTTTATTTTGCAGGTCAAATGACAGGCGTTGAGGGATATATCGAATCGGCGGCAAGCGGAATTTTTGCAGGGTTGAGCATGGCAAGACGTTTGCAGGGCAAGCCTGCGGTTACCTTGCCTGATACCACAATGCTGGGTGCGCTTTCAAAGTATATAAGCGATCCTACCGTGGAGAAGTTCCAGCCTATGGGATGTAATATGGGTATCCTGCCTGAGCTGCCTGAACGTATAAGAGATAAGAAACTGAAATATAAGATGATAGCTGAAAGGGGTCTTGCAGACCTTGACAAGGCTATTGAGGAATTTTAAGGAGAATGTTATGAACATAGTAATTGACGCTTTCGGCGGAGATAACGCACCTCTCGAAGTCATAAAAGGTTCAATTGACGCACAGAAAGATTTCGGTGTTGACGTTACTCTTGTTGGTGATGAAGAAAAAATAAAAAAATGTGCACAGGAAAACGGACTTGATATCACAGCTTTACATATCAAGCACGCTGATACTGTTATCGAGATATGTGAAGAGCCTACAGAAGTGATCAAGGGCAAGAAGGATTGTTCAATGGCTGTTGGCATGAAAATGCTTGCAGACGGTGAGGGCGACGCTTTTGTTTCAGCTGGCTCAACAGGCGCACTTGTAGTTGGAGCAACGTTTATCGTAAAGAGAATAAAGGGCATCAAAAGACCAGCTCTTGCAACAATACTTCCTACGGCAACTACGCCTACGATGCTTCTTGACAGCGGTGCAAACGCAGACTGCCGCCCTGAAATGCTTACTCAGTTTGGAATAATGGGTTCGGCTTATATGAACAAGATACTTGGTGTTGAGTCACCAAGAGTAGGTCTTGCAAATATTGGTGCAGAGGAGTCAAAGGGCAGAGAGCTGGAGCTTGAAACTTACAAGCAGTTGAAAAACGCACCTGTAAACTTTGTTGGAAATATCGAAGCAAGACAGCTTCCTATGGGCGATTGTGACGTATGCGTGGCTGACGGCTTCTGCGGAAACCTTATGCTCAAGCTTTACGAGGGCATGGCAAAATTCTTCTCAGGGGAGCTTAAAACGCTTCTGACTAAGGATACAAAGTCAAAGATCGCTGCTCTTATGGTAATGAAGAACGTTAAAGAATTCAAGAAAAAGGTAGACTACTCTGAGTATGGCGGAGCGCCTCTACTTGGTACTGCAAAGCCTGTTATCAAGGCACATGGCTCATCAAATGCAAGAGCATTCTATAACGCTATCAGACAAGCAAAACAATTTACTGAAACTAATGTGATAGACGAGATCACAACTGCTATCGAGCAGTTGAAAAGCAAACAGGAGATGTTATAATGGACGAGCAAAAGGCTCTTAAAGAGTTTCAGAAAAGAATAGGTTATCAATTCAAAGACGAAAAGCTCCTTTACGAAGCTCTTTCCCATTCATCATTTGCAAATGAAAACAAGAAGGCAAGAAACAGCAATGAAAGGCTTGAATTTCTTGGAGATTCAGTGCTTTCTATAGTTGTGTCAGATCACATTTTCGAGCATTACAAGCATATGCCTGAGGGCGAGCTGACAAAAATGAGGGCTTCACTTGTGTGCGAAAAAGCACTGTTTGAGTTCTCAAAGAAAATAGAACTTGGCAAGTATATCTTTCTCGGAAAAGGCGAGGAGATAACAGGGGGCAGAGAAAGACCGTCAATTATTTCAGACGCTTTTGAAGCAGTTATCGCTGCAATTTATCTTGACGGTGGTATCGAGCCTGTTTCAAAATATATACTTTCATTCATACCTGAAAATATCACGCCTGATGGAGTTGTTTTCCATGATTACAAGACTATTCTTCAGGAGATAATCCAGAAAAATCCTGAGGAGAGAATAGAATATCACCTTAAAGGCGAATCAGGTCCTGACCATAATAAGAAATTTACTGTTCAGGTACTTTTGAATACGAATGTTATCGGCGAGGGTACGGGCAGATCGAAAAAGACCGCTGAACAGTTGGCGGCTAAAGAAGCATTGGAACTAATGGGCTATGGGGCACAGTAATATATCTGTCTTCGTGCCGCATATAGGCTGTCCGCATATGTGTGCGTTCTGCAATCAGCGCACCATAACTGGTACAGAGAAGATACCGCACGCTGATGATGTTAAGCGTATCTGCACACAGGCAATGAACGAAGTCAAGGACGTTTCACAGACGGAGATAGCCTTTTTCGGTGGTAGCTTTACAGCAGTGCCGAGAGAATATATGCTCGAACTTCTTGGTGCAGCGCAGGAGTTTATAGGCAACGACAACTTCAAGGGTATCAGGATATCCACCAGACCTGACTATATCAGCACTGAGATACTTGACATTCTCAGAGATAATCACGTTACGGCTATTGAGCTTGGCGCACAGTCTATGTCAGATGTTGTTCTTGAAGCCAACGAGCGTGGACATACTGTTCAGGACGTCGAAAACGCTGCAAAGCTTATAAAAAGCTATGGTTGCTTTGACCTTGGTCTGCAAATGATGATAGGACTTTATAAAAGCAACCGTGAAACTGAGCTGGAAACTTGGTCGAAGATAGCGGCGCTGTCTCCTAAAACAGTACGTATTTATCCCGTTGTTATCCTTAATGGTACAAGGCTCGGAGAGCTTTACAAAAGTGGCGAATATAAGCCTATGGACTTTGACGAGGTAGTGAAAATCTGTTCTTATCTTCTCACAGAAGCCGATAAACTTGGTATAGATGTTATAAAGCTTGGTCTGCACGCAAGCGAGGTCGTGGAGGAGCAAATGTTGGGCGGATTTTATCACCCTGCATTCCGTGAACTTTGCGAAGGCAGAAATTACCGCAGTCTTATAGCAGAAGAGCTTGGAAAGCATGGCAATATAAGCGATATAGCTTCTGTTGTGATATCTGTACCGAAAAGGCAGATAAGCAAGGCAATAGGTCAGAAAAAATCTAATATAGAATATTTCAAAGATCTTGGTGTCAATATAAAAATTGTAGGTCACGAGGGCAGCAATAAAATAAAGATAAACGAAATCATAATGAGGGGTGGTGAAAAATAATGTATCTTAAATCACTTGAATTGCAGGGCTTTAAGTCTTTTCCAGATAAAATAGATCTGAAATTCAATAAGGGTATCACCGCAGTTGTCGGTCCTAACGGCTCAGGCAAGAGTAATATCGGTGACGCTATGCGCTGGGTAATGGGCGAGCAATCTTCCAAAGCCCTGAGAGGTGAAAAAATGGCAGGCGTTATTTTTCACGGCACTCAAACTAGACCAAAAGCGCCTTTTGCTCAGGTAACAATCACCATAGACAACGAGGACGGTGCACTTGAATATGACAGCGACACCGTGTCAGTATCACGAAAGCTTTACCGCAATGGCGACAGCTTTTACATGATAAACGGTAAAGAAGTAAATTTAAAGGATATCGTGGAACTGTTTATGGACACCGGTCTTGGCAGGGACGGTTATTCGATAATCGGTCAGGGCAGGATAGCAGATATCGTAAACGGAAAATCCAATGACCGCCGTGAGATATTTGAAGAAGCGGCAGGCATTTCAAAATTCCGTTCAAAGAAAAAAGAAGCCGAAAAAAAGCTTGCGGCGGCTGAGGATAATCTCTCTCGTATCAATGACATCATGGGAGAGATAGAAGGACGAATAGGTCCGCTTAAAGCGCAGGCTGAAAAGGCGGAGAAGTTCAGAGTCCTTGATGAAGAAAAGAGAAAGCTGGAAGTCTCCGTATGGGTGCATAAGCTCAATGAGTATATGAGCCAAATAGCAGGTTATGAGGAGAAGCTTTCTGCTTTAAAAAAAGAGTACGAGGTCATCACGCAGGAGCTTGAAAGCATTGAAGACGATATAAATGACAGCTTTGCAAAGAGCGCTGAAAAATCTGAGCTTGCTGACAGCTACAAAAATCAGATACATCAGGTGGAGCTTGAAAACTCTCAGGCACTGTCAAAGATCGCAGTATATGAGAATGATATTTCTCACCTTGAAGATAATATTTTGAAGCTTAAAGAGCAGATAAGTGAGTCCAACTCATCAAAATACTATCTTGAGGCTGAGCTGAAAACACGCAGACAGGAGCTTGAAGAACTCGACGAGAAAAAAGCAAAGCAGCAGGAAGCTGTAGAGTGTAAGGAAAAAGAGCTTTCTGAGCTTATTGATAAAACTGCATTATCTGACAAGTCGGTAAGTGAAGCTGGAAGCTTTATAAATGAGCTTTACATGAAAAAGTCGGAAGTTTCATTCAGACTTGAAAATGCTAAAAACAACCTTTCGGATATTGATGAGCAGATCGAAAATTCTCTTGAAAGAAAAAAACAGCTTGAAGAACATTCAAAACTTTCTTCAAAGGAATTAAAGGAACTGCGTGAATCAAAAAGCAAAGCTGACGAAAACAAGCAGGAGCTTACAAACCGCATGAGCGGACTTGCAAAGCTTCTTGAAACTAGAAACACAAAGCTTTCAGAATGTCGCAAAAATCTCACAGATACGGAAATACAGCTCCGTGACGTTGAGAACAGGATAAAGACTATAGCCGACCTTGAAAACTCCATGGAGGGCTTTCAGTTCAGCGTAAAGCACATAATGAAAGCCTCACAGCTGGGTAGGATAAGCGGCATTTGCGGTACTGTTTCTCAGCTTATATCTGTTGAAACAAAATACTCTGTAGCCATTGAAACTGCGTTGGGTGGGGCACTTCAGAACATTGTCGTAAACAATGAGGACTCTGCTAAGAGAGGTATCAGGCTTCTGAAAGAGAACAGAGCAGGTCGTGCAACATTTCTGCCTGTTACATCAGTTCGAGGAAACAGACTAAATATGCCGCAACTTGAAAATGAGGACGGCTTTGTGGCTCTAGGCTGTGAGCTTGTTAAGTATGACAGCCAGTTTGAGGGCGTAATCAACAGCCTTTTAGGCAGGATATGTATAGCAGAGGATATCGACAGTGCAACCCTTATCGCAAAGAAATACAGCTATAAATTCCGCATCGTTACCCTGGACGGACAGGTAATAAACGCGGGCGGCTCATTCACAGGAGGAAGCGTTTCCAAACAGACAGGTCTGCTTACAAGAAAAAATGAAGCGGAAGCACTTGCTAAAAAGAAAACAGCACTTGAAAACTCCTTTACAGAGCTTAAACAGCAGGTTGAGAAGCTAAATCAAGAGGTTTCAAAATACACCGCTGATACCGAGGGACTAAGGGAAAAGCTTTCACAGGTAAACAGCGATATACTCCGTTTTGAAATGGAAATAAAGCGTGTTTCAGAGTATTATTCTGACTATGAAAACAAGCTTGATGAGATAGAAACATTTATCGAAACGCTGAAAAATAAATACAAGATAGTAAGCGGAGATATCGACAAGGCTCAGACAGAACTTTCAGAGATCGAAGCTGAGATATCAGATAATGAAGCCAAGCTTGCCGACTCTCAAAACGAGCAGGCAGAACTTAAAAATAAGCGTGAACAGCTCAGCGAAGAGCTTTCACAAATGAAGATAATGGCGGCAGAGTTATCCAAAGACCTTGACGCCTGCAAGCTTTCAATATCACAGCTTGAAGAAACTATCGGCGACAGTGATACTGACAGCGGCAAGTTGAACGATAATATCTCCGAGTGCGAAAAAAAGATAGCTGAGAAGAAAGAGCTTATCTCTCAGACAAGAGAGGAACTCAGCGGCGCTGACGAAAAGATAGCCGCCGCACAGAAAATGGCGGAGCAGGCTCAGCGTGAGCATATTGAGCTTGACAATGCAGCAAACAAACTTCGCACCAAGCAGAAGCACAAAATGGACGAGAAGGAAACACTTTCAGGTCAGCTTACAAGAGCGGAGGAACAGAAAAAATCTGTTACTGCAGGCTTTGATAAGCTTGTGGCACAGCTTTGGGACGATTATGAGCTTACAAGAAGCGACGCTGCAGAGATAGCCGAGGATATTGTGGATATAACGGTAGCTAACAGGCGACTCAACGAACTTCGTGGAAAGATAAGAAATCTTGGAAGCGTAAACCTTGGAGCTATAGAGGAATATGCAGAAGTGTCACAGCGACACGAATTTTTCACAGGTCAGCTTAATGACGTAAATACGTCAAAAACAGAACTTGAAAAACTTATCGAGGATCTGACAGAAAATATGAAGAATATGTTCACCGACAGCTTTGAGCGCATAAATGCGAATTTCAAGAAAATTTTCACCGAGCTTTTCGGTGGTGGTCAGTGCGAGCTTATTCTTACAGACCCAAACAATGTCCTTGAATGTGGTATTGAGATAAACGTTCAGCCGCCAGGCAAGGTCATAACAAACCTTATGTCCCTTTCAGGCGGAGAGCAGGCTCTGGTGGCTATTGCAATTTATTTTGCAATCCTGAAAATTTCGCCATCACCTTTCTGTCTTCTCGATGAGATAGAAGCGGCGCTTGATGATGTGAACGTAAGTAAATATGCACAATATCTGCACCATCTTACAGATAAAACACAGTTTATCACCATTACTCACAGACGTGGAACAATGGAAGAAGCTGACGTTCTGTATGGCGTAACGATGCAAGAAAAGGGTGTTTCCAAGCTTCTTAAAATGGACGTTTCGGAAACACGTCAAATGAAACTTGAATAGGAGTGAAGAAATGGGATTTTTTGAAAAGCTGAAAAATGGTCTTAAAAAGACTAAAGACTCAATGATGGGCAGAATAGAAAGTCTGCTTCATTCATTCAGCAAAATAGATGAAGATCTTTTTGAGGAGCTTGAAGAAACGCTTATCCTCTGCGATATCGGTGTTACAACTTCTGAAAAGATATGCGATAAGCTCAGACAGAAAGTCAAGCAGGAGGGCGTTAAAGAGCCTGAAAAAATCAAGGATATGCTTAAAGAGATAATCACAGAAATGCTCGGTGAGGATCAGAAGCTCGATATGTCAACAATACCGTCAGTTATACTGGTTATCGGTGTAAACGGTGTTGGCAAAACAACAACCATCGGCAAGCTTGCTTATCAGCTTCACAAACAAGGCAAAAAGGTTATCGTTGCGGCGGCTGATACTTTCAGAGCGGCTGCTATTGACCAGCTCGAAGTGTGGACAGAGCGTGCAGGGGTAGACATAATCAAGCACAACGAAGGTTCAGACCCTGCTTCCGTGGTATTTGACGCACTGGCGGCGGCTAAGGCAAGACAGGCTGACGTTGTTATATGCGATACCGCAGGTCGTCTTCACAATAAGAAAAACCTTATGGACGAGCTGAAAAAGATATCCCGTATAGTTCACCAGCAGGCAGAGGGCTGCGCTCTCGAAGTCCTGCTTGCGCTTGACGCTACAACGGGACAGAACGCAGTTAATCAGGCAAGACAGTTCAACGAAGTAGCTGATATAACGGGTATTATTCTTACCAAGCTTGACGGCACAGCCAAGGGTGGAATAATTATCAGCATAACCGACGATCTGCAAGTGCCTGTAAAGCTTGTTACAGTAGGCGAAAAAATAGACGACATACAGCCGTTTTCAGCAAGAGATTTTGTTGAAGCACTGTTTGAATAATAGAATATTGGATTAGACACTTAAAAGTATAAAATCAGGGGGAATTTTTTTTATGGATAAGGTTTTGTTTGTAGTTGATATGCAGGAAATGTATGTAGGAAGGGGCAGAGATAAAACCACATACTCATATGATGCCGAATCACTTATCGACGCCATAAACAAGCGTATCTCTGCTTATAAAGCTGAGGAGGTCTTTTATATCGTCAGCTACAAAAAGGGACTTTTGGGTGGAGGAATGCCCAAAGAGGGAACACCTGCGGCTAGCTTTCCAGCAAAGCTGAAAGTTGTATCCAAAAATATTTATTCCAAAAGCAAGCCCGATGCTTTTTCAAACGTTGCTCTTGAAGATTTTATGAGAGCAAGGAATGTGAAAGAGATAGAATTTGTAGGTGTTGATGGTGGTATCTCCGTTATCAACACTGCAATAGGTGCTATTGAATGTGGAATGAAAGTTGTTTTCAACGAAGAATGTATCGGTACAGTTTTTAAAGATAAGGCAAACAAATGCCGTGAAAAATTAAAGAAAAATAAGGTAACTTATATACACAGCTAAAGGAGAAAAAATGAAACTTGTTATTGCAAGCAACAATAAAGGCAAGATAAGAGAATATAAACAGATTCTTGAGCCGCTTGGTTATGAGGTGTTCTCGCAATCAGAGGCAGGTCTGATACTTGATGTTGAGGAAACAGGCACTACTTTTGCTGAAAACTCTGCACTAAAAGCAAGAGCTGCATTCAAGCTTTGCGGCTGTGCTGTACTTGCAGACGACAGCGGTCTTGAGATAGACGCCCTGGATGGTGAGCCCGGAGTATATTCAGCAAGATATGGCGGACTCGAAACTGATGATGAGCGTACCGCTCTTGTGCTTAAAAAAATGAAAGAAATACCTGATGATAAAAGGGGAGCACACTTTACCTGTACAATACACTTTATCAAAGCAGACGGTGAAGAGATAGCCGTTGAGGGAAAAGTATTCGGTAAGATAGCTCACGAGCCTGTTGGCGAAAACGGCTTCGGCTATGACCCTATTTTCATGTATGGGAACAAGAGCTTTGCTCAGGTTGACTCAGAAACAAAGAATACCGTTTCCCATAGAGCAAACGCACTAAAAGCTTTGCTTGAACAGCTCACAAAGCAGTAAACTGAAAGGATTTAGATTATGATTACAACTAAACAAAGAGCAGAACTCAAAGGTATGGCTTCGCTTATACAGCCTGCTTTTCAGATAGGCAAGGGCGGAGTTAATGACGCTCAGGTGGCACAGATAGACGATTATCTGAGAGTTCACGAGCTTGTAAAAATAAAGGTGCTTGACAACTCAATGTACACCGCAAGAGAAGCCGCAGAGGAGATCGCTGAAAAGATATCTGCTGAAGTCGTTCAGGTAATAGGCTCAAAGGCGGTACTTTATAAACGCAATGAGAAGCAGCCTGTTATAAAATTAAAGTCAAAGTAATGAAAATAGGTGTTTTCGGCGGCACGTTCAATCCTGTTCACTTAGGGCATCTAAATTGCCTTAAAAGCGTAGCGGAGCAGGCGGGCCTTGACAAGACGATCGTCATGCCTGACAGAATACCTCCACATAAGCAAGCGGAGGACTTAGCTTCCTCTGAGGATAGGTTGAATATGTGCAGACTTGCTTTTGCAGATATCCCATGTGTGGAAATATCCGATTGGGAACTTAAGCAAGAGGGCAAAAGCTATTCAGTGATAACACTCAGACATCTAAAAGAGATATATCCACATGATAAGCTGTTTTTTATAATGGGTAGCGATATGTTGCTTTCATTTGAAGAATGGTATCAGTATAAGGAGATATTATCACTTTCGGCACTTATCTGCGTTGCACGCTCGCATGAGGACATTGACCACATAGAGGTGAAAGCCAAACAGCTCAAAGCCGAGGGTGGAGAGATAATCATAGTAAAAACCGACCCATTTGAGGTGTCTTCAACTGAGATACGTCAAATGCTCAAAAAAAATGTTGATTGCTCTTGCTATTTGAGTGAAAATGTTGTACAATATATAGTGGACAAAAATTTGTATAACCGAGGTTTTCTAAGTGGCAGATAAAAAAACAATAGGCATTTATAAAGCATACCTAAAAGAACATTTATCAAAAAAGAGATACACACACTCTGTGAACGTAGCAAATTCCGCTGTGGAGCTTGCAAAAAGATATGGTGCTGACGCAGACAAGGCTTATATTGCAGGACTTTTGCATGATGTTGCAAAAGAGATACCAGCATTGGAGCTTGCGGCTATAGTTTCTAAATCTTCACTTGATGTGTGCGATATAGAGAAAAAGGCTGTTCCGCTGTTTCACGGTATTGCAGGGGCAGAGCTTGTGCAGACGCTTTTTGATATTCATGACCCTGAGATAATCTCAGCTATACGCTATCATACAGTTGCCTGTGGAAATATGCCCAAGCTTAGCCAGATAGTATATCTTGCAGACCTTATTTCTGCGGACAGGGATTATAAAGACGTAAAGAAAATGAGAAAGTATGCCGAACAAAGCTTGGAGAAAGCAATGTTTGAGGCTTTGAAATTCTCAATAAAAGACTCAGTGGAAAAGGGTAATACTATCCCTGTTTCCACACTTGAAGCATATAATGATTTTGCCGATAATTCAAAATAAAGGAGATTTTTATGGATAATATTTCACAGAATGAAAAGCTGTCAACTATTGTTAAAGCTCTTGATTCAAAAAGAGCAGAGGACATCAGGATAATAGAGATCGGTGACCTGACTATAGTTGCGGATTATTTTGTTATAGCAAATGGTACTTCAAGCACTCAGACAAAGGCCCTTGCGGAGGAAGTTGAGTTCAAAATGAGCCAGCTTGGCATTGAACCTAACAGAACAGAGGGCTATCAGGGTGCAACTTGGGTCGTACTTGATTACGGTGATATCATAGTTCATGTTTTCTATAAGGAAACAAGAGATCATTACAATCTTGAAAGACTATGGTCTGACGGCAAGGATATCGACGTAAAGCAGTTCTTACCAGACGAGCCACAGGATTGATTTTGACAATTATAATTTAACAAAGGATTGATAAAGATGAAAGAATACAATTTTTCGGCCATAGAAAGCAAATGGCAGAAATACTGGGACGAGCATAAGACCTTTGAGGCAAGCAATGACTTTTCAAAGAAGAAATTTTACGGACTTGTAGAGTTCCCTTATCCGTCAGGTCACGGAATGCACGTTGGTCACATCAAGGCATACTCAGGTCTTGAAGTTGTAAGCCGTAAAAGACGTATGCAAGGCTATAATGTTCTTTTCCCTATAGGCTTTGACGCTTATGGTCTGCCTACAGAGAACACAGCTATCAAAACAGGTGTTCACCCAAGAAAGGTAACAGACGATAACATCAAGAAGTTCACAGGTCAGCTTAAAAAAGTAGGCTTTTCATTCGACTGGTCAAGAGTTATTGATACGACCGATGAAAACTACTATAAGTGGACACAGTGGATATTCCTTAAAATGTTTGAGAATGGTCTTGTATTCAGAGATAAGACCCTCGTAAATTATTGCCCAAGCTGTAAGGTCGTTCTTTCAAATGAGGACTCACAGGGCGGTCACTGCGATGTTTGCCACAGCGAGATAGTTCAGAAAACTAAAGAAGTATGGTATCTGAGGATCACAGAATACGCTGACAAGCTTCTTCAGGGTCTTGAAGAAGTTGACTATCTGCCTAACATCAAACTCCAGCAGCAGAATTGGATAGGAAAATCAACAGGTGCATTTGTAAACTTCAAGATCAAAGAGCAGGACGAGCAGCTCAAGATCTACACTACACGTCCTGACACACTTTACGGCGTTACATTCATGGTAATCGCTCCTGAACATCCTATCATCCAGAAATACAGAAATAGTATTGCAAACATTGCTGATCTTGACGCTTATAAGACAGAGTGTGCAAAGAAGAGCGAATTTGAGAGAACTCAGCTCGTTAAGGATAAAACAGGCGTTAAGATAGACGGTCTGACAGCTATCAATCCTATCACAGGCAAAGAGATACCTATCTACATCTCAGATTATGTTATGATGGGATACGGCACAGGCGCTATCATGGCTGTGCCCGCTCACGATACAAGGGACTATGATTTTGCAAAGAAGTTCGGCATTGACATAATCGAAGTCATCAATGGCGGTGACATTTCTAAGGAAGCCTACACAGGCGACGGCGAAATGGTCAACTCAGGTGAGCTTAACGGCATAACAAACAAGAAAGAAGCTATCGAAAAGATGCTTACTGTTCTTGAAAAACTGGGCTGCGGTGAAAAGGGCGTTCAGTATAAGATGAAAGACTGGGCTTTCAATCGTCAGAGATATTGGGGCGAGCCTATCCCGATAGTACATTGCCCTCACTGTGGAATGGTCGCTGTGCCATATGATGAGCTTCCACTTAAATTGCCACCGGTGGAGAACTTTGAGCCTGGTACAGACGGCGAAAGCCCTCTGGCTAAGATAGACTCTTTCGTACACTGCAAATGTCCTAAGTGTGGCTGTGACGCAAAGAGAGAAACGGATACAATGCCACAGTGGGCTGGTTCTTCATGGTACTTCCTGCGTTATTGCGATCCTAACAACAATGATGAGTTTGCTTCACAGGAAGCACTGAAATATTGGATGCCTGTTGATTGGTATAACGGTGGTATGGAGCACGTTACACGTCATATGATCTATTCACGTTTCTGGCACAAGTTCCTCTACGACCTCGGTCTTGTACCAACTTCAGAGCCTTATGCAAAGAGAACAGCTCAGGGCCTTATCCTCGGACCTGACGGCGAGAAGATGAGTAAGTCAAGAGGAAACGTTGTTGACCCTAACGATGTTGTTGACGAATACGGTGCAGATGTTCTCAGACTTTATGTCCTGTTCATGGGTGACTATGAAAAGGCAGCTCCATGGAGCGAGAGCAGTGTTAAGGGCTGTAAGAGATTTGTGGACAGAATTTGGGCTTTGCAGGATAAGGTAGTTGACAGCAATGAGTACAGCGACAAGCTGAGATCGCTCATGCACAAGACTATCAAGAAGGTATCCGATGATATTGAGTCAATGAAGTTCAATACTGCTATTGCCGCAATGATGACGCTTCTTAATGAGATATATAATGTTGGCTCTATCACAAAGAAAGAGTTCAGAGATCTTCTTATCATACTCAATCCTTTTGCACCTCATGTTACAGAAGAACTTTATCAGATGATCGGTTGCGAGGGAGTTCTTGACGAGCAGGAGTGGGTAACATATGATGAAGCACTCTGCAAGGACGATACTATCGAGATCGTTTGTCAGATAAACGGCAAGGTAAAATCTAAGCTCACAATACCTACAGACGCAGCTAAGGACGACGTTATCGCACTTGCTAAGGCTGACGAAGCTATCGTTAAGGCAACGGAAGGCAAAAATATAGTCAAGGAAATCTATGTTCCTAACAAGCTTGTAAATCTGGTTGTAAAGTAAGCGAAAATTTCCTCAGAAAAATCAAAAAAAGAGCCAGAAAGCTATTGACTTTTTGGTGGAAATATAGTATAATTAAATTTGTAATTATATCGGTTTTATAAATTCCGCAGATTAAAGACAGAGCGGTCCGAAAGAGTAGGACTGGGGGAACGTAAAGCGTTTCAGTTTGCTTTTGCAGACACCTTCACTATCACCGTTGATTTTCGGAAATTCCGATAGAATTGCCTCTGTCACAGGTGGCAAAGGGAGGGAATAATTTTGGCAGAAATCCGTGTTGGAAAGAACGAAACTTTGGATACAGCACTTAAGCGTTTCAAGAGATCATGTGCAAGAGACGGCGTTATCGCAGAGGTTCGCAAAAGAGAACACTACGAAAAGCCTTCGGTAAAGCGTAAGAAGAAGTCCGAAGCTGCTCGTAAGCGTAAATACTAATATGTAATTAAAGGCGGGCATTTTTATGTCCGCTTTTTATTTTATACAACAGGAGTTTTTTTATGTTCAAACCAACTTATGTTTTTGACAAGGTAGGAGAGATAACCCCCGATTTTCTTGCTAAAAAGCATATCAAGGGGCTGCTCCTCGATCTTGATAATACGCTGACAACACATAACAATCCCGTTCCTCCGCAGTCGAGTCTTGATTGGCTTGCTAAGATGAAAGCGGCAGGGATAAAGCTTATGATCGTTTCAAACAATCATGCTCCAAGGGTAAAGCCTTTTGCAGAGCAGTTGGAGCTTGACTTTGTACCTGAAGGCAAAAAACCGCTGACCTTTGGATATACCAAAGCTATAGCTAAGCTGGGGCTTAATAAGAAAAATGTTGCGGCTGTGGGTGATCAGATATTCACTGACGTGCTTGGCTCAAATCTGAAAGGTATACGCTCCATATTCGTGTTCCCAATAGAGCCTGAAACGAGCTTGCCATTTCGATTTAAAAGAGCCTGTGAAAAGCCGTTTTTACCAAAGCTCAAATAGCATAAAACGAAAGGAATGATACTAATGTCGGCAAAATTCGGACCTGCGGGAAACAGCGAGGCTTTTTCCGTTAAATGTAAAACAACACTTCAAGCTCCGGGATATCTCGAAGCAATGGGGCTTGACCACTATGAATATCAGTGTGGCAGGGGAGTTAAGGTCTCCGATAAAATAGCTTTTGCCTTGAAAGATAAGGCTAAAGAGCATAATATCACGCTTTCGCTCCATGCGCCGTATTTTATTTCGCTTTCAAGCCTTGAAGCTGAAAAGCGTGACAACAGCATAAATTATATTCTGCAATCCTGTGACGCTGCAAGCAGAATGGGTGCTGATAGAATTGTTATCCATTCAGGAAGCTGTGCGAAAATAAGCAGAGAGGACGCTTTGGAACTTGCTAAAGATACTCTCACAAGGGCAAGAAAAACAGCCGTTGAGCAGGGCTTTGAGCATATCGTTTTTTGCCCTGAAACTATGGGTAAGGTAAATCAGCTTGGTAACTTAACAGAAGTGCTGGAGCTTTGCAAGCTTGATGATACGTTCCTGCCCACAATAGATTTCGGACATCTCAACGCAAGAGAGTTCGGCTATATAAAAGGTAAGGCAGAGTATGAGAAAATGCTTGATGAAGTGGAAAATGCTATCGGTCACGACAGGCTTAAAATATTCCACAGCCATTTTTCTAAGATAATGTTTACAAATCCAGGCGGTGAGAAAAAGCATCTGACTTTTGACGATAATCAAGGCTTTGGACCTGACTATGAGCCGCTTATGGAGATAGTCGCAAAGAAAGATCTTTCGCCTATATTCGTCTGTGAAAGTGCAGGCACTCAGGACAAAGACGCACTGACAATGAAGAATTATTATTTGTCGGTGAAATAAAGATAGGAGAGTATTGATATGAAAAAAATACTTGTTATACATGGTCCTAACCTTAATCTTCTGGGCGAGCGTGAGCCTGGAGTTTACGGTACAGATACATTTGAGAGCATAAACAACAAGATAATCGAGCATGCAATGAAATATGAGTTTCACTGCGACGTTTATCAGTCAAACCATGAGGGTGAAATAATCGACAAGCTTCACCTTGCTAGAAAAAATTATGACGGCGTTATACTTAACGCAGGCGCTTATACACACTATAGCTATGCTATCAGAGACGCCATCGCTGCAATAAAGATTCCTGTCGTTGAGGTACATCTGAGCAATATACACTCCCGTGACGAATTCAGACACACTTCTGTTATCGCACCTGTATGCGTGGGTCAGATAAGCGGGTTCGGAAAGTATTCATACTACATGGCTGTTGACGCTTTGTATTACAAATGGAAAAATGAAAGCGGTGCAGACAATGACTGATCTTGAAAAACTTTGTTCACGAGTAACAGAAGCGGCAGATTGTGCTGTTATCACTGACGATGTGAACAGAAGATATTTCACTGCAATGAAATCAAGTGCAGGAACACTAGTGGTTTTTCCGGAAAAAGCGTATTTTATCATAGATTTCAGATATATTGAAAAGGCAAAGAAAACTGTCACAGCCTGTGAAGTCATTTTACAGGACAAGCTCTATGAGCAGATAAACAGCCTTATTGAAAAGCATGGTGCAAAAACAGTTTCTGTTAATGCCGATACCTGCACACTTTCCGAGCTTATCGCATATCAGCAAAAGCTTAATGCTGAGGTCATCGCAGATACAAAGCTTGCGGAAATAATAAGAGAGATCAGAACAGTTAAATCCAAAGAGCAGATAGACAAGATAATTAAAGCACAGCGTATCGCTGAAAAGGGTTTTGCACATATGCTTGACTTTATCAAGGTCGGCAGAACTGAAAAAGAAATTCAGCTGGAGCTTGACTATTATATGCTTAAAAATGGTGCTGAGGCTCTGTCTTTTGACACTATTGCACTTTCAGGCTCTAATACTTCGCTTCCACATGGTGTACCATCTGACAAAAAAATTGAGAGCGGTGAGTTCGTGCTTATGGATTTCGGAGCAACTTATGATGGCTGGCACAGCGATATGACTAGAACTGTATGCGTAGGCAAACCTAGTGATAAGATGAAGTCTGTATACGAAACTGTTCTTACTGCACAGCTTACAGCCCTTGACGCAGTAAAGGCAGGTATGTCAGGAAAAGCACTTGACAAAATAGCAAGGGATATCATAACTGAAGCAGGCTATGGAGATAATTTCGGCCATTCTCTCGGACATGGTGTGGGAGTTGAGATACATGAAAGCCCTTATGCTTCGCCTAGCAGGGAAGATATATTGCCTGAAAATTCGATCGTAACAGTAGAGCCAGGTATTTATCTTGAGGGCAAGTTTGGTGTGAGAATAGAAGATTTTGTTGTTGTTACAGAAAACGGCTGTATCAATATGACAAAAGCCCCTAAAGAGCTTATTTGCTTGTAACTTTTTTTGATTTTTTGGTAAAAAAGTTTTCAAAAGCTATTGCAATAAACAAATAAATATGGTAAAATAAATATAGAGGTATGCGGACATTTTGAACTGTGTACACATTAATTAAGAATGTTTATGGAGGTACTAAATAATGGTAACTGCTGGTGATTTCAGAAACGGCGTGACTTTTGAAGAGGACGGCAACGTAATGCAGATCGTAGAGTTTCAGCACGTTAAACCTGGTAAGGGTGCAGCGTTCGTCAGAGCAAAGGTTAGAAATGTAATTTCAGGTTCTGTTGTTGAAAAGACATACAATCCAACAGCTAAATTCCCAACAGCATATGTTGAGAGAAAGGATATGGAGTATTCTTACAATGACGGCGATCTTTATTATTTCATGGATCCAGAGAGCTATGAGCTTGTTCCAGTAAACAAGGCTGAGCTTTCAGATAACTTTAAGTTCGTAAAGGAAAACATGGTATGTAAGATCCTTTCTTACAAGGGTACAGTATTCGGCGTAGAGCCTCCATACTTTGTTGATCTTGAAGTAACAGAGACAGAGCCTGGTATCAAGGGCGATACAGCTACAAATGCTACAAAGCCTGCAACAGTTGAAACTGGTGCTGAGATCAGAGTTCCTCTGTTCATCAACACAGGCGACAGAATAAGAATCGATACTCGTACATGTGAGTACATGGAAAGAGCGTAAGTTTTAGCCTTTACGGTTTTTTAGAAACGGAGGGAATATTATGGAGCTGTCAAAGAAGGTTGCATATTTAAAGGGACTTATGGAAGGTCTTAAAATTGACGATTCCACAAATGAAGGCAAGATCTTGACAATTATGGCTGATATCCTTGATGAGATGTCTGCTACAGTTGAAGATATTGCCGAAGAAGTTGACGAAACAGTTGAGCTTGTAGATACTCTTGACGAGGATCTCGGCGAGATAGAAGATCTAATTTACGGTGATGATGATGACGACGATTGTTGTTGCGACGATGATTGTTGTTGTGACGATGATGATGATGACGCTATGTACGAGTGTGTGTGCCCTAACTGTGGTGACACAATAATGCTTGGCGAGAACATTATCGCTGATGGTTCTATTGAATGTCCAAACTGTGGAGAGAGCCTTGAGTTTGATTTCTCAGAAATTGAGGACGAGGACAACGAGGATTGATCTCATAAAAAGTGTTCAGCAAAATTTAATAATGTGTTTCAGGGGTGGTGAAATTCCACACCGGAGGTGATCGAATAGTATTCGTAAGTCCTCGACCGCAGAAATGCGCTGATTCGGTGAAAATCCGAAACCGACGGTAAAGTCCGGATGGAAGAAACGACAGATCAATAACGCATAAATTGCACCCTGATTTTATTTTCAGGGTGCTTTTGCTTTTGCTGCTGTTTCTCCCGATAATTTTATTATTTGGAGGAATTAAAATGACAAGTGATAACACTATGCCAAGAAATAAAACTTTTACAACAAGAAAAATGGTAACGGTGGCAATGCTCAGCGCCATAGCTACTGTGATATATTACCTTGATTTTCCTGTGCCACTTATGCCGGGATTTATCAAGCTTGACCTTTCAAACGTTATATCCCTGCTGGCAGGTTTCTCGATGGGACCTATTGCAGGCGTGATCGTTTGCCTTATCAAGAACGTTATCCAGTTGATTATAAAGGGACTAGGCACAACAATGGGTATCGGCAACATCTTCGACTTTGTAACAAGCGCAGCTTTTGTGCTGACGGTTTCTGTTATATACCACAAGAAAAAAACCAGAAAGAATGCTATCATAAGCTGTATCATTGGCACTTTGGTTTTCACAGTAATAAGCTTGCCTTTGAATTATTTTATCGTTTATCCTATATACTTTAAAGCATTCGGCGGAGAAGCTGCTATACTCGGTATGTACCAGCAGATAATGGGTAGCGTAAAGAATATTTTCTCTGCACTGTGTATTTTCAATCTGCCTTTTACTTTTGTGAAGGGTATTATTTGTGCATTGGTCACAATTCTTATTTATAAGCCTTTGTCGCCTATTCTTAAAGGCAAAGACTAAAACAAAATTAATGCTGAACACAAAAAAAGCCTTGGCAGGCACATTCCTGTCAAGGCTTTGATATTTATTATTTAACTGCTTCAAGAAGATCATTGATCTTGTCTGTCTTTTCCCAAGCTACATCAAGATCCTCACGTCCCATATGACCATAAGCTGCAAGCTGCTTGTACTGTGGCTTTCTAAGGTCAAGGCTTTTGATTATTGCAGCAGGGCGAAGGTCAAATACCTTTTCTACAGCTGCCTCTATCTTTTCATCAGAAACCTTTCCTGTGCCGTATGTGTCGACCATGATTGAAACAGGGTGAGCAACACCGATAGCATACGCAAGCTCAACCTCGCACTTCTTGGCAAGACCTGCTGCAACGATATTCTTTGCAACATATCTTGCAGCATATGTTGCGCTTCTATCAACCTTTGTAGGATCTTTTCCAGAGAAAGCACCACCACCATGACGAGCATATCCACCGTATGTGTCAACGATTATCTTTCTTCCTGTCAGACCGCTGTCGCCCTGAGGACCGCCGACTACAAATCTTCCTGTTGGGTTTACAAAATAAGTAGTGTTCTCATCAAGAAGTTCAGCAGGGATAACTGTCTTTATAACGTTCTCGATAATATCTTCTCTTATCTGCTCCAGTGTTACAGCGTCATCATGCTGTGAAGAAACTACAACAGCGTCAACTCTTGTTGGCTTGCCGTCATCATATTCAACTGTTACCTGAGTTTTTCCGTCCGGTCTGAGATATGGCAAAGTGCCGTTCTTTCTAACTTCTGTAAGTTTAAGTGCAAGCTTGTGAGCAAGTGATATAGGCATTGGCATAAGTTCAGGTGTTTCGTCGCAAGCAAAACCGAACATGATACCCTGATCGCCTGCACCTGTATCGAATGCGTTTTCAGCTCTGCCTTCGAGAGCGTTGTCAACACCCATTGCAATATCAGGCGACTGCTTGTCTATAGTTGTGAGGACTGAGCAGGTGTGTCCGTCAAAACCATACTTGGCTCTGTCATAGCCTATACCGACAACTGTATCTCTAACGATCTGTGGTATGTCAATTATAGCCTTTGTTGTTATCTCGCCCATGCACATTACTACACCTGTTGTAGTGACCGTTTCGCAGGCAACTCTTGACATAGGATCCTGCTCCAGCAGAGCGTCAAGTATAGCGTCAGAGATCTGATCGCATATTTTGTCAGGATGTCCCTCAGTAACCGACTCAGATGTAAATAAATACTTTGACATAAAAATACCTCTTTTCTGAATATTTGTTAATCTAAAAACAGCCACAAAAAAAGCGCTTCATTCCGAAACGCTTGAAATTACTCAATTTCCTCATCTTTCGGAAATAACCGCAGGATTTAGCACCTTAACTAACGCTAGGTTGCTGGGCTTCACAGGACCTGTTTCCTCCACCACTCTTGATAAGGCTATTTAATTTTAACAAAATATATTATACACCATATATCGACTATTGTCAACTGTTTTACACATAATTATAGATTATTTTAATGTTTCGTAATAAATCAGCAAATGCTAATGAAAGCATTGACTTACTAGGACAAGTTCGTTATAATATAAAAAGAGGTGAATTTTTTTGAAAAATGACAATTCAAATATGAAAACATTGTTTCTGACCTTTCTTAAGATAGGCGTTTTTACCTTTGGCGGAGGATATGCAATGATAGCCTTGCTTGAAACAGAATTTTGTGTGCGCAAAAATTGGCTTGATAAAAAAGAATTTCTTGATATGACCGCCATATCAGAATCCACCCCCGGACCAACAGCTGTAAACAGTGCTACATATATCGGCTACAAAATAGGCGGTGTGCTGGGTGCTCTTGCGGCAACTGTCGGTGTGTGCATACCGTCGTTTTTTATAATATACATAATATCACTTTTCTTTGACAAATTTCTGTCTTTAAAAGTAGTCTATGCCGCATTCCGTGGCATTCAGGTGGGCGTAATATATCTCATACTTACTGCAGGATTAAGAATGTTGAAAGCCCTTGATAACACATTGCTTGACAAAATTATAATGCTTGGAGTTTTCATAATGATGATACTTTTCACACTTTTTTCTGTGAAGTTTTCATCAGTATTTTATATTATCATAAGTGGTGCTGTGGGCATTGCCGTGTATCTGATTAAAACCCTCAGAAAGGGAAGTACAATAAAATGATATATCTCAAACTTTTTCTCATTTTTCTTGAAATAGGCGCAGTGTCATTTGGCGGAGGATATGGAATGATATCCATTATCCGTGAAAAAGTTCTTACCTTTGGCTGGCTCAGTGAGGACGAATTTGTGAATTTTATTGCCGTATCTGAGTCCACCCCTGGACCACTTGCAGTGAACATGGCGACCTTTGTAGGCTCATCGCAGGCAGGCTTCATAGGCGGATTGATAGCCACTCTTGGCGTTGTGTTGCCTTCGTTCGTGATAATATTCATCATAGCTTCGATCATGAAAGATTTGCTTAAATACTCAGGGGTAAAAGCAATGCTTTCAGGCATTCGTCCTTGCGTTGTTGCAATGATACTCGCTACTGGCATTACAATGGCTTTATCTTCACTGCTAAATATCACCACCATAAATTCAAAGCCTGCTTTTGACCATAAAGCGTTGATAATATTCCTGCTCATAGCCTTGGCAGATGTGCTTATTTTGAAACTGAAGAAATTCAAGCTCTCACCGATCACAATTATCGTAAGCTCCGCCTTTCTCGGCATAATATTCTATTAAAAAAAGCTGTAACACCACAAAGTGCTACAGCTTTTAATATTTGTGATATGAAAATTAACCCAAAAGCTTTTTAAGTCTCTCGTCAACAGCCTTAAGGAAGTCCACTGTATTTACTTTCTTCTTATTTTCAAGTGTAGAAAGCAGATAAAGATCACCTGTCATAACACCGTCTTCGATAGTTTCGATAGTTGCCTTTTCAAGACAATCAGCAAAGTTCATAAGCTCAGGCAGGTTATCGAGTTCGCCTCTTTTTCTCAGAGCGCCTGTCCATGCGAACAGTGTGGCAACTGAGTTTGTAGAAGTTTCTTCGCCCTTGAGGTGCTTGTAATAGTGTCTCTGAACAGTGCCATGTGCAGCTTCGTACTCATAAATGCCGTCAGGTGAAACAAGAACAGAAGTCATCATAGCCAGTGAGCCATATGCTGTAGCTACCATGTCAGACATTACGTCACCGTCATAGTTCTTGCAGGCCCAGATATAACCGCCGTTTGAGCGAATAACTCTCGCAACAGCGTCGTCGATAAGAGTATAGAAATACTCGATACCAGCCGCTTCAAACTTAGCCTTGTACTCGTTATCGTATATCTCCTGGAAGATATCCTTGAATGTGTGGTCATACTTCTTTGAAATAGTATCCTTTGTAGCAAACCAAACATCCTGTTTCTTATCAAGTGCAAAATTAAAGCAAGCTCTTGCGAATGAAGCGATAGAAGTTGACTTGTTGTGCTGACCCTGAATAATACCGTCGCACTCAAAGTTGTAAATTGTTTCTCTAGTTTCCTTGCCGTCCTTGTCAGTGCAAACAAGCTCTGCCGTTGAACCAGCAGGGCACTTCATTTCAACGTTCTTATAAACGTCGCCGTATGCGTGACGAGCGATAGTGATAGGCTTTGTCCATGTAGGAATGTATGGAGTGATACCCTTAACAAGGATAGGAGTTCTGAAAACTGTTCCGTCAAGGATAGCTCTGATAGTGCCGTTAGGGGATTTCCACATTTCCTTGAGGTTGTATTCAGGCATTCTTGCAGCGTTAGGTGTGATAGTTGCACACTTAACAGCAACGCCGTATTTCTTTGTAGCGTTTGCAGAATCAACAGTTACCTGATCGTCGGTCTCATTTCTATGAACAAGACCAAGATCATAGTATTCTGTTTTAAGGTCAATATATGGAGTAAGAAGAATATCCTTTATATCCTGCCAGATAATTCTGGTCATTTCGTCGCCGTCCATTTCAACGAGCGGTGTTTTCATCTGAATTTTTGCCATTGGTAAGACCTCCTATAAAGTAATAATGGAATATCCGTTGTTTTTAGCTATCGCAGATATCTTTTTGTAAACGTCAAGACTTGCAATAATGAGCTCATAGCTGTCGCTGTCAATATCTATCATACATATGCAAGCACCTTTGAGATTGCTGTTTAACTTATGTACAAACGCATCAGCGTCATCATCGTCATCAGCCTCAAAGTCGTCTGTATAGGTTTCGATCAAGCTGTAGTTTTTAAGCTGTGAAAGTCCCCAGATAATATTCTCGACCTCCTCTGAATAGTCGCAAGGGAAGAGATAGCCGTTTTCTTCAAGTTCGTCTATCATACCTATCCAGCAGATATCGTCAATATCATTTGCTTCCCTGTCAGAAACAACTACGCCTCTTTGCAAATATCTTGAAGCGTTTTTTTCAGCATAAGCCCAAGGATTGCTTGCACACTCACGAAGAGCTGAAACGACTTCGCTGTTATTATCTGTGATAAGTGCGGCAATATCAGCAATGAAAGAATATTCTTTCACCGCTGATGTGTTATCCTTTGCACCAAAGAGTTTCGAGAAAATCCCCATAGGAAACCTCCATATCAAGCTCGATTATTTTGAAAGCTGTTCTCTTGTGTAGTCAAGCAGACCGCCTGCGAGAATGATATCCTTTGTTCTGCCTGTAAGCTCGCAGAGAACTGGTATCTCAACACCTGTTGTCTTATTCACAACAGTAAGCTTAGACATATCAGCCTCAACATCTGCACGAACGTCAGCAAGAACGATCTCATCGCCCTGATTTATCTTGTCATAGTCAGCTTCATTTACAAATGTGAGCGGAAGGATACCTGCGTTGATAAGATTAGCTCTGTGTATTCTTGCAAAGCTCTTAACAAGAACAGCCTTTATGCCAAGATAGAGAGGAGCAAGTGCTGCGTGTTCTCTTGATGAACCCTGACCGTAGTTTGAGCCGCCAACGATTATTGACTTGCCCATGTTCTTTGCACGTCTTGGGAAGTCCTCATCACATACTGTAAAGCAATGCTGTGAAATAGCAGGGATATTTGAACGCAATGGAAGTATCTTCGCACCGGCAGGCATGATATGGTCTGTTGTGATATTGTCACCCACCTTAAGTGATACCTGACAATCAATGCTGTCATCAAGCGGTGAAGTCTGTGGGAAAGGCTTGATATTTGGTCCTCTAAGAACCTCAACGCTGTCCATATCAGCCTCGTCAGCTGGCGGAACAACCATATTGTCGTTTATCTTGAAATGTTCAGGAAGCTTGAACTCAGGCATATCTCCAAGTGTTCTTGGGTCAGTGAGGTAGCCTGTGAGAGCTGAAACAGCAGCCATTTCAGGTGATACCAGATAGATCTGACCGTCCTTTGTGCCTGAACGTCCCTCGAAGTTTCTATTGAATGTTCTAAGTGAAACACCCTTTGAGTTAGGTGACTGACCCATACCGATACATGGGCCGCAAGCGGATTCAAGTATTCTTGCGCCTGCTGCTATCATATCAGCAAGTGCGCCATTCTCGGCGATCATGTTAAGTACCTGCTTTGAGCCTGGAGCGATCGCAAGTGAAACGCTAGGGTCAACGGTCTTGCCTTTAAGAATGTGAGCTACTTTCATCATGTCAACATAAGAAGAGTTTGTGCATGAGCCGATACAAACCTGATCTATCTTAAGCTTTCCGATCTCATTTACGCTCTTAACGTTGTCAGGAGAATGAGGACAGGCAGCCAGTGGTACGAGCTGTGAAAGATCGATATCTATCTGTTCGTCATAAACAGCGTCATCATCAGCCTTTAGCTCGCTCCATACGTCAGCTCTGTCCTGAGCCTTCAGAAATGCAAGTGTTGTTTCGTCAGAAGGGAAGATAGATGTAGTTGCACCAAGCTCAGCACCCATATTTGTGATAGTTGCTCTCTCAGGGACTGTAAGTGTCTTTACGCCCTCGCCGCAGTATTCTATAACTTTACCTACGCCGCCCTTTACAGACATTCTTTTGAGAACTTCAAGGATAACGTCCTTAGCTGATACCCATGGAGAAAGCTTGCCTGTGAGATTTACCTTTACTATCTTAGGATATGTGATGTAATAAGCACCACCACCCATTGCAACTGCAACGTCAAGTCCACCTGCACCTATAGCGATCATTCCGATACCACCGCCTGTTGGAGTGTGGCTGTCAGAACCTATAAGGGTCTTACCTGGTATACCGAAACGCTCAAGATGTACCTGATGACAGATACCGTTTCCGGGACGTGAAAAATAAATGCCGTGCTTCTTGCAGACAGAACCGATAAATCTGTGGTCGTCGGCATTCTCAAAGCCTGACTGAAGCGTGTTGTGGTCGATATAAGCTACAGACTTTTCCGTTCTGACACGAGGGACGCCCATTGCCTCATATTCAAGATAAGCCATTGTACCTGTTGCGTCCTGAGTAAGCGTCTGGTCGATACGGATACCGATCTCCTGACCCTTAACAAATTCGCCGTCAACAAGATGTGCTTTAAGTATTTTTTCTGTTAAAGTAAGTCCCATTGTAACAACAATCCTTTCAAAAATAACTGATATTAATATTTTATAACAAATTGCGATTTTTGTCAAGGTAAATATAAACATTTGCTTTATTTTATAGCGCTTTAGTGCATATTTTTGCATGGTATACGTCAATTTACTGTATAAATTTTCATTTCTTACGATATCCTTACTTGACACGGCAAAGCGTATATTATATAATAGTTTTGTTATCAGAGAAAACAAGGCGGTGAAAAGCATGAAAGCAAAAACTGTTTTGATATTATTATCGGCGGTGATACTATGTCTGACAGGCTGTACAGAGTCACAAAAGCCCACAACAGTTGTGGATAATTCCTCTGCCGTGACTACATCATCAAGTGCTGACAGCGAAAGCGGAAATGATAAATACTATGACAGCACGCCTATATCTCAGGCTTATCTCTCAGGCAATACAGCAAATCTTGATGATAAACAGCTTGAAATATACAACAAAGCCGTTTCAGTCATTGAAAAACTTATTACCCTTGACATGAACGATTACGAAAAAGAGCTTGCGGTACATGATTATATAGTCGGCTGTGCAAGCTATGACGAAGCACATCTCAATGCGCTTGGTATTGGCCTGCCAAACTCTGATAATCCATATGGCTGTCTTATAAACGGAAAAGCAATATGCTCAGGCTATTCCACAACGTTTCAGCTTTTTATGGATATGCTGGAAATACCCTGTAAGACCATATACGCCACAGATTTTGATGGCGACGATCACTCATGGAACATAGTTCAGATAGGCGGTAGTTGGTATTATGTTGACGTCTGCTGGGACGACCCTATCCCTGACTTTACGGATAGACCAATAAGGCACAAGTATTTTAACGTTTCAAAAGAATACATGAAAACAAAACACGTCTGGGACGATACAGAGCTTCCTGATACAGATAGTATAAAGTTCAGCTATATTACGCAGACAGTTACGCATATAAACTCGGTAAATGAGATAGAGGGTCTAATGGAAAAGGCTTTGGATAATATGCAAGACAGCGTGGCGGTAACGTCAGATATGAGCGATTTCCAATTCAGTGAAACTGACTGGATAGACACGAACTTCAATGAGAGAAATATCAAAGGGCTTAGCAAAGTGTTTGACAGCTTTTGCAGTAAGCACACAGATTATGACGTTTACTGTCAGCGTGTGCAAAACGGCAATGACATAGTTTTAGTGATATACATGAGAAAATTTGAATAGGAGAGAGCAATGAAATTCAGACCTTGCATAGATATCCATAACGGTAATGTAAAACAGATAGTGGGCGGAAGCCTTTCTGACAAAAACAATTATGCTGTGGATAACTTCGTTTCAGAATATGACGGTGCATATTATGGCAAGCTTTATAAGTCATACGGACTGACAGGAGGACATATTATTATATTAAACCCAGCAGGCAGCGAATTTTACAACGCAGACCTCGAACAAGCCTACAGTGCATTATCTGCATTTGAGGGCGGATTGCAGATAGGTGGCGGTATAAATGATGAAAACGCCGCACAATTTCTTGAAAAGGGCGCAAGCCATGTTATCGTGACAAGCTTTGTTTTCAAAAACGGTGTTGTTAATTTCGATAATCTGAACAGACTGGTGAAGTCCGTTGGCAAAAGCAGACTTGTTCTTGACCTTTCCTGCCGCAAAAGGGACGGAAAGTATTATGTTGTGACAGACCGTTGGCAGAAATTCACCGATATTGAAATGAACAGTCAGGCCCTAGAAATGTTCTCAGAATACTGCGATGAGTTTCTTATCCATGCCGTTGACACAGAGGGCAAAGCAAAGGGCATTGAGCCGCAGATAGCAAAGATAATGGGAGAATACTGCACCATTCCATCGACCTATGCTGGGGGAATTTCATCATTTGACGACCTCGATACGCTAAAAGAACTCGGCAGGGGAAAGATAGATTTCACCATAGGCTCAGCACTGGATATATTCGGCGGCAATATGAGCTTTGAAAAAGTCGCTGCCTACGGCAAATAGTCCTGCCTTATGCAATAAACACAATATTTATAGCTGTTTGCTGCATATTTTGGCACAAAAAGATTTGCAATTTTAGCGGAAATATGTTATAATATTATGATACTAATTCAGAAAGGACGAGTTTTTATGTCTAAGATCCGAGTTGCCGTTATTTTCGGCGGAAAATCAAACGAGCACGACGTATCTGTTGTTTCTGCAACTCACGTTATAAAGAGCATACCAAAGGACAAATATGATGTTATTTGTATCGGAATAACAAAAAAAGGTCACTGGATGAAATATATAGGAGATGTTGACGATATTGCGTCAAACAAATGGGAACAGCACCCTGATAATGTTCCATGCGTTCTCAGCCCTGACCCTCTTCACAAGGGCTTTATCGCTCTTGGCGAAAACGGCGAATATCAGAATGTAAAAGTTGACGTTATTTTCCCAGTCCTTCACGGAAAGAACGGTGAAGACGGCACTATTCAGGGGCTTTTTCAGCTTGCTGAGATACCATTTGTAGGCTGTGACTGCATATCCTCTGCAAACTGCATGGATAAGGGACTTACACACACTGTTCTTGACGCAAATGGCATAAAGACAGCAAAGTGGGTAGGCATTATAACCTCAGAGCTTTCACATCTTGACAAAAAGTGTGACGAAATGGAAAGCAAGCTTGGCTATCCAATGTTCGTCAAGCCTGCAAACTGCGGTTCTTCTGTGGGCGTTTCAAAAGCTAAGGACAGAGACGAGCTTAAATCTGCCATAAAGCTTGCTTTTGCTCATGACAGCAAGGTCATTGTAGAAGAAACTATAGTTGGCATGGAGTGCGAGTGTGCGGTAATGGGCAATGACGAGCCTTTTGCTTCAACTGTCGGTGAAGTATGCTCCGCAAATGACGAATTTTACGATTTTGACGCAAAATATAATGACGCCGCTTCCAAAACGCTTATCCCTGCAAGAATGAGCGAGGAGAGCATTGAAGAAATAAGAAAGACGGCTGTCAAGGCATACAGAGCAATGGGCTGCAGCGGACTTTCAAGAGTAGACTTCTTCCTTATGAAAGATGGCACTGTTATTCTTAACGAGATAAATACTCTCCCAGGTCACACGCCTATAAGTATGTATCCACAGCTTATGCAGTACGAGGGAATGACCCCTGCACAGCAGGAAGATAAGCTTATCAAGCTGGCGCTTGATAAGGCGGAGGTTGATTATGAATAACGCCGCCATTGGAGTTTTCGACTCAGGAGTTGGCGGGCTTACCTGTGTGAAAGAGCTTATAAAGCTTCTGCCAAATGAAAATATCGTTTATCTTGGCGACACGGCAAGAGTGCCATATGGCTCAAAAAGCAGAGAGACTATAATGAGCTATGCCAGACAGGATATAGAGTTTCTTAAACAGCATAACGTTAAAATGATACTCGTTGCTTGCGGTACAGTTTCTTCTGTTTTGCCTGCAATGGATATAAAGTCAGATATCTCCATAAGCGGAGTTGTTGAGCCTGCGGTAAAGGCTGCCTGCTCTGCTACAAAGAATAATAGGATAGGCGTTATAGCCACAAGTGCGACCATAAAGAGCGGCATTTACGGCAAAGCTATAAGAAGCATTAACCCTAACATCAAGGTGGTCGGCAAGGCTTGTCCTATGTTCGTGCCACTGGTAGAGAATGGCTATACTGCCCCTGATTGCGTGCCTGCAAGGTATATCGCACAGGAGTATCTTGAAATAATGAAAAAAGAAGACGTTGATACGCTTATTCTCGGATGTACTCACTATCCACACCTCACTGAACTAATTTCAGATATAATGGGCGAGGGCGTAACACTTGTTTCATCAGGTGCAGAGCTTGCGAAATATGCACTCAACTCCCTTTCATACAGCGATGATACGGCTGAAAGAGAAGAGCGTGAGAGTCTTGAGCTTTACTGTACTGACAGCGTTGAGCTGTTTTCTGAGAATGTTGAACGTTTTCTCGGAAACAATATCAATGCACAAATATCAAAATGCAGCCTAAAGCTGTAAACTGGAGGATTTTATTTGACCAGCAAGGAAGTATCAATAAAACTTGTTAGCCGTCAAAGCGACGGTAATGCCAAAGAAGAAACAGAGCTTATCTCAGCAGGACTTTATGAAGCAACCGAAAAAGGATATCGCATATCGTATGAGGAGTCTGAGGCAACAGGATTTGAAGGAAGCGTTACAACGCTAGAAACCGAAGGCTGCCGCAAGGTGACTATGAACAGAACCGGAACGGTTGAAGCGAATCTTGTTGTTGATATAGGCGAAAAGCAGCATTGCGTTTATGGCACTCCATACGGTGATTTTATGATAGGCATAACCGCTAAAACCATAAGATCAGATCTTGACGAAAACGGTGGAATGCTTTTCTTTCACTATGTTTTAGATGTCAATTCAAGCTATATCGGTGATTTTGAGATAGCTATAGAAGTAAAAGCGGCAAATGTTGTCGCATAATTATATTTGGAAGGACGGAAAAATAATATGACTAATCTCATAAGCGACGCATTTATTCAGGCTAAGGAGCTTGTAATGAAAGCTATGGGCGAGCTTGTTGCAGACGGAACTTTTCCAGCAGAGCCTGTTCCTGCATTTAATACGGAGATACCTGCCGACTCAAAAAACGGTGACGTTTCCACTAATGCCGCAATGGTATGTGCAAGACCTTTCAGAAACAATCCAAGAAAAATAGCAGAAGCTATCATATCAAAGATAGACCTTAACGGCTCATACTTTGCAAGATGTGAAGTGGCAGGTCCCGGGTTCATCAACTTTTTCTATTCTACTGAATGGTATGCAACTGTAGTTGCCACTGTTTTGGAGCAGAAAGAGAAATACGGTGAAACTGACCTTGGCGCAGGGAAGAGCGTTCTTGTGGAATTTGTTTCTGCAAATCCAACAGGTCCTATGCACATAGGCAACGCAAGAGGCGGAGCTATAGGCGATTGTCTTGCGTCTGTTCTTGAAAAGGCAGGCTATGAGGTAGCAAGAGAGTTCTATATCAATGACGCAGGCAATCAGATAGAGAAGTTCAAGACTTCACTCGAAGTTAGATATCTTCAGATATACAAGCCTGAAACTGAGCTTCCGGAGGACGCTTATCAGGGTCAGGATATAATCGACCATGCAAACGCATTCAATGAGATATACGGCGACAAGTATGTGAACGCTGACAGCGAAGAACGCCGTCAGGCACTTTGCGATTTTGCCTTGCCAAAGAACATTCAGAAGCTTCACGACGATCTTGGCAAATATAGAATACAGTATGACAAGTGGTTCAACGAAAGCACACTTCATAAGGACGGCTCAGTTCAGCGAGTTATTGAACAGCTCAAAGCAAGCGGTCATACCTATGAAAAAGATGGTGCCCTTTGGTTTAAAACAACAGAGTTCGGTGACGAAAAGGATAGAGTTCTCGTTCGTGAAAACGGTGTGCCAACATATCTTGTGCCTGATATCGCATATCACTACAACAAGCTTGCAGTAAGAAAGTTCGATAAGGCTGTAGATATTTTCGGTGCGGACCACCACGGATATATAGCTCGTATTAAAGCTTCTATGACAGCACTTGGCGTTGACGCTGACAGACTTGACATTGTTATCATGCAAATGGTAAACCTTGTCCGTAACGGTGAAAAGTATAAGCTTTCCAAGCGTTCAGGCAAAGCTATCACTCTGTCAACTCTTCTTGACGAAATACCGATAGACGCAGCAAGATTTTTCTTCAATCTCCGTGAGCCTAATTCTCATTTTGATTTTGACCTTGACCTTGCCGTATCTCAGACAAGCCAGAACCCTGTTTATTATGTACAGTATGCACACGCAAGAATTTGTTCTGTCCTTAAAAAGATGAACGAAGAGGGCATTGAAGTTAAGAGCCTCGACAAGGCGGCTCTCAGCGTCCTCACAGCGCCTGAGGAGCAGGAGATGATAAAGCTCCTTGCTACTCTGCCGAACGTTATAAACGAGGCTGCAAAGGCTTATGACCCAGCTAAGGTAACAAAGTATGTAATAGACCTTGCTACAATGTATCACAAGTTCTATAACAACTGCCGTATCATGGGAGAAGACGAGAGCGTTATGCAGGCAAGACTTTCACTTTCACTTGCAGTTAAGCAGGTAATAAAGAATATTCTTGATATGCTCAAGATAACTTGCCCAGAGTCTATGTAATAAAATATCAGACCCGACCGTGGAAAACTCTACGATCGGGTCTTTTGTTATTTCTGGGTATTTCTTATGTAGTGGAATAGATATTGCTGTGCAATGCCCTCAACGCCCTTCACACAAGAGGGAAGTCCGTTCGGATACCACTGTGCAAGCACTCGCTTCACCCACACATCTTTTGGGAAAGCGTCCGTTTTGTAAAAGCCGAAAAGCAGTGTACAATCAGCAACTTTCGGACCAACACCCTTAATCTTCATAAGCTCGTTTCGTGCATCGTCAAGGGGCATTTCTTTTATCTTTTGGTAATCTATCTCACCGCTCAAAACCTTTTCAATTGCGTCAACAAGATATTTTGCTCTGAACCCTGAACGCAGATACGCAAGGCTGTCAACCGTTTCATCTGCCATATCTTCAGCAGAAGGGTAGCCGCTATAATGCTCACACAGACGTCCTATAATGCCCTTTATCCTTGGGATATTGTTATTCTGACTTATTATAAATGAAGATAACGCCTCCCAACTGTCCTGCCTGAGTATTCTTATGCCGCCTGCAAATGAGCAGGCTTTTGACAGAGTTTCGTCCTCAGAAAAACGGCGTTTAAGCTCGCCGTAATCCGTGTTCAGGTCAAAATAATCAGTCCAAATGTTTTCAAAGTCCTGCACAGTGGTGTCATGAAGCCTGAATACACCATTTTCAGCTTCCTCACTTATGGTAAGTTTGTTGTTAAGGAAAGCTCCGCTGTAAGTTTTTTTATCTATCTTCTCCCAGCGAAAAGCCTGTCCGCAATCAAGTGTATCATCTAATCCAAAATCAGGCTGTTTCAGCAAAATGTCACTGCCGCTTTGTGTATAATCCATAAAATTCAACTCCTATTTATCATAAAATCATCGAATCTACTTGCAAAATTCTACAAAAAATATTATACTATAAATATTAGTATTTTTCAAGCGGATAAAATAAACATATCTAAGAAAGGATAGATCATATGAGAGAAAGCATTCTGACAATACCTGTCACAGATATATTTGAGCCGAAATGCGGCTGTCCAATATGCCGCCTGCGTGATACGTTGGAACAGAGAACTGTTGAGTACATAATGGGAGCGGCTATGATGGAGCCAGACGTGCGTATGGAGACCAATAAGCTTGGCTTCTGCAAAACACATTTTGAACAGATGAGAGCCTGCAAAAACAGACTGTCACTTGCACTTATGCTTCAATCACATTTGCAGGATATGCAAAAGCATATTTTCACACGAAAGAAAATGTTCGAGGGCAAGACAGCAAAGCAAAAGAAAGTCAGCGCAGTAAATAACGAATGTTTTGTATGCAGCAAGGTGGATTGGGGAATGTCAAGGATACTCGTTACGCTGTTTGAGATGTATGTTCAACAGCGTGATTTCAGAAATCTTTTTGCTCAGCAGGAAATGCTTTGTCTGCCGCACTATGACCTTTTAGTGTCTATGTGTACAGAAAATATGGATAAGAAATATCAGAAGCAGTTTATTGACGCTTGCGGCGAGCTGACAAGCAAATATCTTGACACTCTTGAAGCGGACGTATCACACTACTGCAAGATGTATGACTACCGTAACACAGGAGCAAATGCCGATTGGGGAAACTCAAAAGACTCCATAGAGCGTGCTATAAAATTTCTTACCACAAGATAAGAAATTTTCGTTACTTTTCGTTACAATGGTTACAGCTTAGATTTTATACATAAGATTGTAAAAGTACAATTATATGTACAGAAGATCAGCTTATATCATTTAATAGGTCATTGTTCTTTGATCGGGTCATTTTTTTGTACTTTGGATTTGGCATTGTAAATTTATTCTCAAACAAATTCAAAAATTATGTAAAGTGCGGTCATTCCACTGCTAACAAATAACCTTCAACAGACAAGTTTGTGCGTTAATATATTCGTAACATTCTCGTATGTATTTGTTCCCAAAAGTTAGCGTTTTTTCGCTTGAATGGTCGATTTTCGTTGTAATATGAAGTTTTCAACAGCCTGCAAATACCGATAAAACCATGAGTTTTCAACGTTTTCAACATGGTTTTCAACAGAAAATACCCCTACGAATGTTGAAAACTTTTCATATTCAACATTTTTGCGTTGAAATGTTGAATATTGCACTTTTTAAATGCCAACAATCAGTAATATAATCAAGTAATTGGTATTTAGAGGAGTTGACTGTCATGCTCAAAGGAATTAATAAACAAATCATCGAAATAAAGTGTACAGAAAATGAATGTTTTGATAAGATTCTATTATTTGTAAACGCAAATAAAAATCATCTACACCCTGATATTTTAAGAAAAAATGCTGTTGATATCGCAAGTGCGATAACGGGGAACAAAATGTTTTCGACCAACAGAAAATTCAACTCTGTGGCTGTGATATCAACTATAATGGGTGTGGCAATGCTTGTTCTGCTGCTTATCGCATTGTGTATGTGATAAGCATAAATATCATTGATAAAATTTGTGTAAATCGTCGAAAGTCTGTATAAAAAGCCTGTTTACTATTGGCATTATGTTTTTTTTGTGGTATAATTACGAGTAGTATATTTTTTTTGAAAAGGAAAATTCAATGAGTAATTATCAAGATAAAAATAATAATTTAGACGAAGAAAATGAACTGCAGCTTATAATTGGCAGAAACCCTGTTATCGAGGCTTTAAAAGCAAATAAGCTGATCGACACTATCTATATTAACCCTGAGGCTAAAGGCTCTATAACACTTATTTGTAGACTTGCAAAGGAAAAAGGCATAAATATCAAGCGTGTTACCGAAACAAAACTCAACAATATGAGCAGGGGAGCTTCACATCAGGGTGTTATTGCTATGGGTGCGTGTGCGGAGTATGTGTCTCCGGAGGATATTCTCAGCATCGCAAATGAAAAGGGAGAGGATCCTTTCATTATCATTTGCGATGAGATAGAAGATCCGCACAATCTTGGTGCTATAATCAGAACGGCTGAGGCGGCAGGTGCTCACGGCGTTATCATTCCAAAGAGAAGAAGTGCATCATTGAACGCAACTGTTTTCAAAACGTCCGCAGGTGCAGCAAGCTGGTTGCCTGTTGCAAGAGTTTCAAATCTTGCAGCAACTATTGATATGCTTAAAGAAAACGGTGTGTGGATATACGGAACTGACGGCGAGGGACAGAGCTATACTGAAGTTAAGCTAACTGGTCCTATAGGGCTGATAGTCGGCTCTGAGGGCTTTGGCATGGGACGTTTAATAAAAGATAAATGTGATTTTTTGCTTAGTTTGCCTATGGCAGGCAAAGTCAATTCTTTGAATGCTTCCGTTGCGGCGGGCATTTTTATGTATGAAGCCGTAAGACAGAGAAATCTATAAGGAACAGGGAGGTTAAAGCTTTGGCTGATAAATTCTCAATAGACGATATAATTTCAGAATACAGCGAAAAAGTTGAAAACGATTTAAAGACTGACGAGTCACAGGAAAACGATGAAAACTTAAATGAAGATACTAATATTGATGAGAGTATTGAAAAAGATAATGATACCAGCGATATAGATAGTGACGGCTATGATCCAATAAAAGCAACAGATTTTGATGATGAATTGGCGGCAGATCATACGAACGAGAAAAAACGTAACGAGGAAAATGCTGCACTTATAAATAATCTCACCAAACATAAAAAAGGCAAGGCTGCAAAGCAGAGCATTCCGCCTGTGAACAGGGCAAGCCTTAAAGATATCAAAATGGGACTGACGGGAAAAATAATCCCGAAAACAGAGGAGTTTGACAAGGCACTTATCCCTGATGACGCCACCTATGAGGAAAAATCCTCTATATTGTCACAGCACAGAAAGAAGAAAGTTGACAGCTTTGTTCTTAAAACTGACGAGCAGGAAAGCGAGCCTGACAGTGATAGTACAAACAATAAAGACAAAGCAGGGCAGACGGAGTTTAAGAAGTTTGATGACGCCGAAAAGGTCTTTGGCTCTATCCGTCATGTGAAGAGCAATCTTGTTCTAAGGCTTTGTGTGCTTCTGTTTACGGGCATTTTCAGCACATTCATCACGGTTGCAAATGACCTGGAACTGCCTCTTATAAAGACATTTGACAGGACGATAACCCCTGCGGCATATCTTTTTGCAAACACTATTTTGGGTCTTATTTCTATAGCGGTGTGCTATAACGTGCTTCTTGCAGGAATGAAAAGCCTATTTAAAAAAGAGGCAGATAATGATACAATAGCAGCGATAGGTATTTTTATTACAGTCATTGCAGGAATAATAAATCTATTTGACCCTGAGTCTATTCGTGACAGTGTTTACCATGTTTACATATCCGTTGCAATCGTGGGTCTGATATTCAATACTCTTGGAAAACTTATGGTGGTAAAACGTACTGAGCGTAATTTTAGGTACGTTGCAGGAGATTTTGAGAGATATGCAGTTACATCCGTTGAAGATGAGGAAATAGCAGAAAACTTCACAAGGGGTGCTGTTGCAGAGCCAAAGATAGCAGCTATGCGCAAGACCGAGTTTGTGGACGATTTTATGAAGAACAGCTACACTTCTGATATCTCAGATGAGTATTCAAAGAAAATAAGTCCTTATATCCTCATTGCAGGCGTTGTTATAGCACTTTTGTCACTTATATTTGATAAGGGTGCGTCAAACATGAAAGAACGTTTGTTTATAGCACTTGCGGCTTTCTCAGGCACTGTTACCATGTGTTCTTCGTTTGCGGTAATGCTTATAGTAAATGTACCTTTGGCAAGAGCTACAAAGAAGTATTTGCAGTATTCAGCGGTAATGCTGGGATATTCTTCTGTTGATGAATTTGCTGACACAAATTCACTTCTTGTTGACACTGAACAGCTTTTCCCTAAAGGAAGCATTGAGCTTGCAAACCTTAAGCTTCTCTCAGCTATTTCTATTGAAGACTGCATTTTAATGGCAGCAAGCCTTAGCTGTCAATCGGGAAGTGTTCTTAAGTCTACATTCTACAAAATGCTCAGAGGCAAGACTGAGTTGCTTTATCCTGTTGAAAGCTACATTTATGAGGACGGTCTTGGACTTTCAGGCTGGATAGAAAACAAACGTGTACTTCTTGGTACAAGAGAGCTTATGGAAAACCACTCTATTGACGGTCTGCCGTCAGAAGCAAAAGAGAAGGAGTATACAAATGGTAATGTTGCTGTCTATCTTTCTATTTCTGGAATAACAGCAGCAATGTTCGTTATTCAGGTATCGCCTAATCTGTCCGTTACACGTTGGCTTCAGGAGCTTGAACTTGAAGGTATCACAACAGTAATAAGAACAGTTGACGGCTTTCTTTCACAGCGTTTTCTCTCTGATCTCTTTGATATTGAAAGCGACAGCGTTAAGCTTCTCAGCTTCAGATATCACAAGGATTACGAAAGCGAAACCGAGTACGTTCCACGTCAGGCTTCATCAATGCTTTGCAGCGGACATTTTCCGTCATTTGCAATGCTTGTGATAGGCGCAAAAAGGCTCAAATTTACCGCAGAACTTGGTGCGTCAGTGATGTATGGTGCAACGATACTTGCGGCGCTCATAGCCCTTATAATGATGCTGGCAGGTTCATTTGTTCAGCTTACTCCAACGCTAGTTATCGTCTACAACCTCATTGTAATGGGAGTAGCGTTGCTTATACAGCACATCAAAAAACTATAAAAATAAACCTCGGCCTGTAGTGATACAAACCGAGGTTATTTTTTACTTATTGCTTATTGTCCAATCTATTGGCTGAATATTGTTGCTTACAAGGAAATCGTTAACCTTAGAAAAATGTCTGCATCCGAAAAAACCGTTATACGCAGACAATGGAGATGGATGAGCTGCCTTGAATACTGCATGAATAGGGTTCGTTATAAGTGGTGCCTTAGCCTTAGCATTGCCTCCCCAAAGGATAAACGCAGTAGGCACATTACGCTCATTAAGCTTTTTTATTACAGCGTCGGTAAGCTGCTCCCAGCCTTTACCCTTATGAGAATTAGGCTGACCCTGACGAACAGTAAGAACAGTGTTCATCATCAGCACGCCCTGCTTAGCCCAATCGGTAAGCTCGCCATTATTAGGGATAGAGATACCAAGGTCAGCATTAAGTTCTTTAAAAATATTCTGCAAAGACGGTGGTGGATTAACACCAGCTTTAACGGAAAAACAAAGACCATGAGCCTGTCCCGGACCATGGTAAGGATCCTGTCCAATGATAACAGCCTTGACGTTTT
Organism: Ruminococcus sp. AF37-20; assembly: GCF_003460465.1. Lineage (NCBI taxonomy): Bacteria > Bacillati > Bacillota > Clostridia > Eubacteriales > Oscillospiraceae > Ruminococcus > Ruminococcus sp. AF37-20. Next base: position 88,093 of record NZ_QTVE01000011.1, read on the forward strand.
CATAAGGCGTGTACTTCAATGAATTGAAGATATCATGCATATCAGGATAAACAGTGAAGTGTGAATATTCGTATTTCAAAAATTCACGGAGTTTCAAATAATATTCCTTTTTAAACTCATCAGCCAGAATATCGTCCCAGCTATTTCCGATATGCACCATTATACAGCACTAATGACAGTTCCGACGATCAGACCGAGTATAAGTGCGGCAACCAAAGCGAGAACGAGTATTCTCATGACCATAGGTTTCTTGTCGTTCATTAACTATCGTTCCTTTCATAAAATATACTACTATGATTTTATCATATTTTCGCTATAAAATCAACTGTTTGGAGAAAATTTATAAAATAATTTTGTAGTGCTACAATAGATATTGGACAAAATTAAGAAAAAAGAAA
>NZ_QTVE01000012.1:0-7998 GCF_003460465.1 Ruminococcus sp. AF37-20
GGGGCTTGGCGAAATTTCTGTTCGCAAGCTCACAGAAATGCGACAGCACGCTATTTCTTGCCCATTAAATTATCGGGGAATATCACAATAATGTACCTCGAAAATAATTTGGCATCAAAGATACAACAATCACAGCATTACACCTCCGAGCGGGACGTCGAGGGCGCCGTCCCCTACAAGCGTGATAGGATAGTTTTTTGTTCTGTCCTGCAATGGTTGTAATCGTGGACTTGTTTCTTCGACGGGCGAACGCTGTTCGCCCCTACAGATTTGTTGCCGTAATTTTGTCCGATATATATATTCAATTTTCAAGTTGCGTTCGGGGTGTGACATTGGGTATTAAGCCCTTGGTTGCGTATACACAAAATACCGCAACGCACACCCACGCTTTGACACAAGTACTCTACAGCCTGTTCCAGAATCTCTCATCGTATTCACTAAGTCGCAGGGCTTGTACGTGCCCGCAAGTATCAAAACGCTTTCTACTTATACACGAAAAGTACCCTTTTTGTTGCATAAAAAATGCAACAATTGCAGAAATGTTGCCAAATTAAAATATAAATCATTTGTTTGCATAAATTTGTGTCACTGAATTTGTGCATATTGACATTGCGTGAATAAATCTGTAAATGCTGTAAAAAATAAATGCAGATTTTCAGGAGGTGATCTTATGAGAACAATGAGAAATCTGCTTGCGAAAAAAGCTGTGGTGACGGTGCTGGCGGTGGGAGTTTCGCTGGCGGCGGTGAATGCCTTTTGGGGCGGTTCGGACAGTGCGCTCTCTCAGCTTGGGTCTAGCGGCAGTGAGGTTAGGGCTATTCAGGAACGCCTTAAAGAACGTGGTTTGTTCAACGACTCTGTGACGGGATACTATGGTGAGAAAACAAAAGCCGCTGTGATAAAATTTCAGAAACAGCAGGGGATAAGTCAGACGGGAACGGCAGGTCCGCAGACTCTGCGTGCGTTGGGCATTTCTATCGGCTCTGTGCCGTCAGCTACGGAGCAGAATATCAATCTTTTGGCGAGGATAATCTCTGCCGAGGCCAGGGGCGAGCCTTATGTGGGACAGGTGGCTGTGGGTGCGGTCATTTTAAACCGCATTGAACACCCGTCTTTCCCTGACACGCTTTCGGGGGTAATTTACCAAAACGGCGCTTTTACGGCGGTGGTGGACGGACAGTTCAACGAGCCTGTTGCCGCTTCCGCTTACAATGCTGCCCGTGACGCTTTGAACGGCTGGGACCCCACAAATGGCTGTGTTTACTACTACAATCCTGCTAAGACTTCAAACGCTTATATGCACGCTAAGCCTACGGTGACGGTTATTGGAAGCCATAGGTTTTGTATGTGAAAAAAAGCCGCCCTGCGCAGTGCAGAGCGGTTTTGTGCTATTTATGTACGAAAAAGTAATCGCTGCCGTTTAGGGATATTGGTATGGAGTAGAGGATATCGTCGGTGAATTTACGGGAGATATAGCCTGCTATATCGGCGAGCTTTTCGGTGTCGGAAATGTCTATGGCATAGGCGTCTACATATGAGGTCTTGCCAGTTATGGCTATTCTTACATCATTTATATGGAAAACGTCTTTTACTTCTTCAAGTATCTCTCTTGGGCTTCTGTAGCTGGAGGTGACTTCTGCTTTGCCGCCGAGGTTTATTGTGACTATTGACATATTAACTATCTCTCCTGGGCTTCTGTAGCCGGGGGTGACTTCTGCTTTGCCGCCGAGGGTTATTGTGACTATTGACATATCAACGTTACAGCTTTGCAGAAGCTCTTCCATTTCCTTGATGTTGTGTTCGTAAAGCACTGTTACCTCACATCTGTTGCCTTGATCATAAATGCTGCAGGAGGTGAAAGTTGGGCGGTAACCCATTTCTTCCAGGTCGCACAAAAGATTTGATACTTTATACGGATTTGTTATAGGCGTATCGCTGATGGGGAGATCGCCTGTCGGCTTTGGGTAGGCGGTGTGGACGTCCACAAGATCGATATTTACGCCGTATGCTTGGAGGTAAGCTTTTGTGCAGGTGACGTCATTTTCGGTGTTCACTGTTACATCAAGGTAGGTTTCATGGTTTTCGGCGGAGATTATGCCGAAGTCTGAGGTTCTTGAATTTAGTGCGGAAAGTATTATGTCAAGATCGTCTGTGTTTTCAAGGTCGGTGAGGCGTTCGGTAAAGGTCGGTATCTCTATATCTGCCGCTTCATATGTGCCAAGCTCGTCTTCGGTGAGCTGTTTATCGGTCTGTTCGTCAGAGTCGGTCTGTGAACTGTCATTGTGGATATAAGTTCTTTGCTCAGGAACTGGACCTTTACTCACAAACAGGTTGACTTCTTGCCCTGCTTGTATTTCTTCCCCTGCGGCAGGCTCGGTATTCATGACAGTTTCGGCGGCGACAGTATCGCTATATCTATCACGTCTTACGGGCGTGCCGCCTGCCTGTGCGATAAGCTTTTCGGCTTCGGCATAGGTCTTGTTGATAACTTTCGGCACTGTGATATGCTGTGGGGTCTGGGGCGGCTGTGTTGTGGTATCGGTGGAGGCTGTTGAGGGGGCAGGGGTGGTGGCGTCGATATCGGGCTTTAAAAGTCCGCTGAATGCGAATGCTCCCACTGCTATGGCGGCGCAGGCTGCTGCTGCGGCTATGCCGATGGATTTTCTTCTAAGCTTTATAGGCTGGGGTTTTGTTTCTGTGTGTGCGCTGTCGGCTGAGTTGGTGATAAAGGCTTTATTGTCTATTTTTTGCAGGATAGCGTCAAGATTTTCAGACTTGCTTTCGCTGTGGGACTTTTTCATTATATCTGTTATTTTCATTGCTTTGTTCCTCCTTTTCACAGTATGTTTTTTTCAGCTTGTCAAGGGTGCGGTATAGTCTTGATTTTACGGTGGACTGGGACAAGCCCAGGCATGATGCGGTTTTCTTGATAGTATAGCCGTACTGATAATGCAGTACGAAAATGCGGTAGGTGGTATCGTCGGAGCTTTTGAGATAGCTCATCACCTGCTCATAGTCGAAAAAGTCGGCGTTTTCAAGGGTAGCAAGGGCTTTTTCATCGGGGATATTCAGGTCGGTGATATCCTCAAATGTGGCTTTGGGCTGTTGTCTGTAATGGTCTGCAACATAATGCTTGGCTATACGCAGGACGTAATGCCTGACGTTTTTTATTTTCCCCTCAGTGGTGATAAGGGAGCGGTAAAAATCAAGATACACGCTTTGGAGTGCGTCTTCTATAAGATCTCTGGTGGGTAGCTTTGAGGTGAGATAGCAGTTTATATAATCGTATGTATCATTATAAGCCTGCACGAATGTATCTTTTAGTTCTGTTCCCATGGTTTTTCCTCCTTTCTTTTTTTGCTCTGTGAGCTTTCACCCTAATAGTCGGGAATTTTGCTGAAAAAGTTTCAGCTTTGTGAAAAGTTTTTTGTAAAGAAAAAGGACGGCAGAAGCCGTCCTGAGAGTGCGTGCTGGGAATAGCCCCGACTAAGCGGGACGTCGCATTTCTGTGAAACGGAAATTGAGCCGTTCCCCTACAATAAACGTTTTTGTACTATGCTAAATTTTAGTCTACAGAATAATATTTCTGAAGTCTTGTTTTGAATATCTCGCAGATGATATTTGCAGCTACTCCTGCTGTGAATACAGATACGAAAAGTATCAGAAATACTTTTGTTGCTTTGCTCATGTTATCTTCCTCCTGTAATTCTGTGACGCTGTTTTTACAGCCCTTTTCTTTAGGTCTATTATACTATAATCTTGCTCTGATTGCAAGCGGTTTGTGAAAAAATACGGCTTTTTATAAAAATATTTGCAAAAATCAAAGCATTGTGTTATAATATCTCTATGTGTTATATTTTTATGTAATGAGGAAATTTTAAATGGCAGAAACAGGCAAACAAAGCAGCTACAAAAAGCTGTTTTCAAATACTCTGGTGTTCGCTATAGGTTCGTTCAGCTCAAAAGTCCTTGTGCTGTTGCTTGTGCCTATTTACACCAACTATCTTACTACGGCTGAGCTGGGCGTTACGGACGTTCTCACTCAGATTGCTAACTGGATAATACCTCTTGTGACCATGACTATCACGGAGGCTATAATCAGATTTGGTCTTGACAAGGCTTATGACAAGGTAAAGGTCTTTACCCTTGGCAATCTTATATGCTTCTTTGGTCTGGCGGTGTTCGGTATTTTGCTGCCTATTGTGTCGGTGACGGGCATTGCTGACAAGTATATCGGCGGATACAGCCTGATACTATATATATATGTGTTCACATCAAGCATGAAGTCGCTGTATTCAACTTTCGTGCGTGCAATGGAGCAGGTGAAGCTGTTTGCTTTTAATGGCATACTGACCACGTTCTTTACGCTGTTTTGGACGGCAATGTTTTACATGGTGCTTCCTGAGGGATTTCTCGGTCATGGCACGGGCATCGAGAAGTATTTGCTCGCTACCATTCTTTCCGACCTTATATCGGTGGTATTTCTCACGTTCAAGTCAAAGCTTTGGAGATATATAAACTTCAAGGATATCGACAGAGAGCTTTTGCAGGTAATGCTTCAATACTCTGTGCCTCTTATCCCTGCTCAGCTTTTGTGGCTCATAACAAACAGCTCGGATTCATTTATGACTACCCACTATCTTGGCTCGGACTACAACGGCGTGCTGTCGGCGGCTTACAAGATACCTAACCTTGTGTCAACGGTATATCTTATGTTCGGTCAGGCTTGGAATATGTCGGCTATCACTGAGGACGATTCTGATGACAGAGATTCGTTCTATGAGAATGTTTTTGACTTCAATCAGAGCCTTTTGTATATCCTTGTGGCAGGCTGTCTGCTTATCGTTCAGCCTGTGACTAACTTCTGGATAGGCGCAGATTTCCGTGACTGCGTAAAATACTCGCCTATCATCATATATGCGACCATTTATTCATGCTTCACCACTTTTATGGGGTCTATTTATCTTGCTTCAAAGCAGACAAAGAGGTCACTTTTTACGAGCCTTGTTTCAGGTGTGATAAACGTGGGGCTGAATGTTATACTCATACCGAGGATAGGACTTTACGGTCCGCCTATATCCACGGTTGCTGCTTACATGACGGTTTTCATCATAAGAGCCATAGACTCGAGAAAGCTAGTGCCGTTCAGGATAGATATGAAAAAGATGATAGTGAACAACATCGTTATCCTTGTGATGATGTTCATTTGCCTTTTTGAAACTGACCTTATGCACCACCTGCCTTTGTATGCTATCGTGACACTGCTTTTCTTTGCGGTCTTTATACTCAACCGAAAGGCTGTGGAGAGCATATTCTACAAGGTGCTTCCTGCAAGGATAGCTTCACATTTTGTGAGCCTTAGCACTGCAAAGCTTTGCGCAGTTATAGGCGGCCTGGCTGTATTTGTACTCATAGACTTGCTCACAAGGGGCATTATTGTGTATGCTTTGCTGCTGGCAGGCTTTGTCTTTGCAATATACAAAAACAAGAACAGGCTTATGTATATCTTTATGGTGCTTATGCCGCTGAGTCTAGTTTTCAGGCACGGCATGGTATGGGCAGCGGTGGCATTTCTGATACTGGCGGTGGCTGTTATTATCAAAAATCGCAGGCCAGCAGATGTTTTCATTGGCATTGCGGCACTTGATATACTGCTTGGTGCGGCGGCAGGACTTTGGTTCGGCGTGCTTGCGGCGGCGGTGCAGACACTTGTATGCGGCTTTATATTCCGCAGACAGATATGGGATAAGCTTATTGAATGGGCATATAAAAAGCGGTAGAGATACTGCGTTTTATAGATAAAGGGGCTATGCTCCTATTACACCAATGGAGGTTTTTATCATGGCAGAATTGAAATTTGAGATCACAGAGCGTATAGGCGTACTTTCTGAAAACGCTAAGGGCTGGACAAAGGAGCTTAACAAGGTTTCCTGGAACGAGAGAGAGCCTAAATATGACCTGAGAGAATGGAATCCGGACCACAGCAGAATGGGCAAGGGTATCACTCTTACAGACGAAGAAGTGGAAACTCTCAAGGCTATTCTCAACGGCGAGGAGATAGAGGACGATATCAACGAGGCTGACATTCTTTAAAAAATTGTAAATGTTCGGTAAACAGTTAAATGATAATCAATTGTTAATCATGAGTTTAAAAATGTTTGCTATAATTTCCGAGAAGAACAATTAAACGGCGGAGTTGTGCGTTATTTCATGCACGGCTGCCGCCGGAAGCTTGCACATAAAAGGCGTTTCGTATCAGTATTTAAAGGACACGGAACGCTTTGAACGTACAGGGCAAGTAATAATATATTCGGAGGGAATTATAGTTATATGGAACAGCATGGCATTAGCAAGCTTGATCTCAAGAGGCGCAACCGTATGCAGGTCCTCAAGATACTCAAGCAGAGAGGCCCTACTTCCCGTATCGACATTGCGGGAACTTTAGAGCTTACAAGAGCCGCTGTCACGATCATAACAAATGAAATGATCGAGCAGGGGATAATACAGGAAATAGGCGAATACAAACACGTTACAGAAAAAGCTCCGAGAGGCAGAAAAAAGATACTTATCGACATTAATCATCACTACAAGTTCGTTATAGGCGTAACGGTAGAGGAGGATATCGTAAGCGTTGGTCTGTCAACTCTGGCAGGTGCAGTTCTCGATAAGAGAAACCTGGCTATCAACGAAAAGACGGACTACAGCACTATTTTTGATTTCACTGAGAAGTCTATAAACGAGGTACTGGGCGACAACTGCCTTGACAAGAACTCTATTCTCGGCATCGGTTTCGGTATATTCCCGACTATGTATTCAAGACTTGGTATCAATGTTGAAGATGGCGAGCCTGATTATGCTAAGCTAAAGGCTGCAATAAGAGAGAAAACTGAGCTTCCGCTGGTTTTTGACAACTCTGTAAAGGGTACGGCTATGGCAAATATCGACTTCCTTAAAACGAAGGATATAAACAGACACAACATAGCCTTTTTGCAGTATGGCAACACTATGCACTTTGTTGTGACGAATCTTAATGATCCGATCGTTTCATATGATAACAGAACTAACTTCGTGGATAAGATGATAATCAACCCTTATTCTGACAGGACTTGTCCATGCGGAAGAAGGGGCTGTGTTGAGAGTGAACTCACTCCATCGGCTACTATGTCAAAGCTTAGGGAAGTATTTTCTGCTGAAAAGACGCCTTTTCTCTATGAGGCGGCAAGGGGAAGCTTTGAGAATGTCAATCAGGATATGATAACGATGGCATACGAGAAAGACGACAAGGCTGTAAAAGAGATACTTAACGGCGAGCTTACGCTGTTAGCGGTGCTTCTTAACAACTTGTATTTTTCTACTAACCCGCAGAAGATAGTGCTTCATCAGTTCAAATTCCAGAATGAAAAGGCGTTCCAGAAATTAAAGGATGCTGTGACAGAGATAGGCGGAGCGCTTGTTTCAAGCAAAATAGAGCTGTCTATTATTGAGGACAAGCACAGATTCCTGTCAGGCTGTGCGCTTGCAATAAGAGAATTGTTCTTTAACAGGGGCGGATTTGATACATCTTCTAATAATTAAGAGCATCAGAGCAGGGCAATGCCCTGCTTTTTCTTTTATATATAGTATAAACTGAACAACATAGTGAAAAACATCTAAATTATCGGGTAGAAAATGTATAAAAGAGAGAAACGATGAAAAAGCTATTGACAAATGTCGCTGTAGATGATAAAATATATAAGTCGCCTCGAGAGAGCGATAAAGGAAGAAGCGAAACGAAGGTAAAAGGTTCGGGAGAACAGAAGAGACCTGAGGAGTAGCTTGAAAGTGAGTTCACAAAGAATTCACAAAGAAAAGTCTTGACAAAGCTTAGCTAATATGATATAATAGATAAGCTGGTTTAAGACAGCACATTAGAAAGCACTAAAAAATCGAAAGTCAAAAAACTTTTTTGAAAAAACTTCAGAAAAGGGGTTGACAAAAGATAAAAAGTGTGATATAATG
>NZ_QTVE01000012.1:8008-8696 GCF_003460465.1 Ruminococcus sp. AF37-20
AAAAAACTTCAGAAAAGGGGTTGACAAAAGATAAAAAGTGTGATATAATGTAAAAGTTGCACGACACAAAAGAGTGTAACGAAACAGCATCTTGAAAATTGAACAAAGACGAATAGTACGAAACCCTTGAGAGATTCTTTTGAGAAAAAGAATTAAAGGTCTAACATAAAGACGTAAAAGAAATGTACGTTCAGTGAAGTGAACTGAAACAGGATAACAAGAGCAGAAATGCTTTTGATATACAACTTTAATTAAGAGTTTGATCCTGGCTCAGGACGAACGCTGGCGGCACGCTTAACACATGCAAGTCGAACGAGAGAAGAGGAGCTTGCTTTTCTGATCTAGTGGCGGACGGGTGAGTAACACGTGAGCAATCTGCCTTTCAGAGGGGGATACCGATTGGAAACGATCGTTAATACCGCATAATATAATTGAACCGCATGATTTGATTATCAAAGATTTATCGCTGAAAGATGAGCTCGCGTCTGATTAGCTAGTTGGTAAGGTAACGGCTTACCAAGGCGACGATCAGTAGCCGGACTGAGAGGTTGATCGGCCACATTGGGACTGAGACACGGCCCAGACTCCTACGGGAGGCAGCAGTGGGGAATATTGCACAATGGAGGAAACTCTGATGCAGCGATGCCGCGTGAGGGAAGAAGGTTTTAGGATTGTAAACCTCTGTCTT
>NZ_QTVE01000012.1:8857-10137 GCF_003460465.1 Ruminococcus sp. AF37-20
AGGAGGAAGCTCCGGCTAACTACGTGCCAGCAGCCGCGGTAATACGTAGGGAGCGAGCGTTGTCCGGAATTACTGGGTGTAAAGGGAGCGTAGGCGGGATCGCAAGTCAGATGTGAAAACTATGGGCTTAACCCATAAACTGCATTTGAAACTGTGGTTCTTGAGTGAAGTAGAGGTAAGCGGAATTCCTAGTGTAGCGGTGAAATGCGTAGATATTAGGAGGAACATCAGTGGCGAAGGCGGCTTACTGGGCTTTAACTGACGCTGAGGCTCGAAAGCGTGGGGAGCAAACAGGATTAGATACCCTGGTAGTCCACGCCGTAAACGATGATTACTAGGTGTGGGGGGACTGACCCCTTCCGTGCCGCAGCAAACGCAATAAGTAATCCACCTGGGGAGTACGACCGCAAGGTTGAAACTCAAAGGAATTGACGGGGGCCCGCACAAGCAGTGGAGTATGTGGATTAATTCGAAGCAACGCGAAGAACCTTACCAGGTCTTGACATCGTATGCATAGCTCAGAGATGAGTGAAATCTCTTCGGAGACATATAGACAGGTGGTGCATGGTTGTCGTCAGCTCGTGTCGTGAGATGTTGGGTTAAGTCCCGCAACGAGCGCAACCCTTACTGTTAGTTGCTACGCAAGAGCACTCTAGCAGGACTGCCGTTGACAAAACGGAGGAAGGTGGGGATGACGTCAAATCATCATGCCCCTTATGACCTGGGCCTCACACGTACTACAATGGCTGTCAACAGAGGGAAGCAAAGCCGCGAGGTGGAGCGAACCCCTAAAAGCAGTCTTAGTTCGGATTGTAGGCTGCAACCCGCCTACATGAAGTCGGAATTGCTAGTAATCGCAGATCAGCATGCTGCGGTGAATACGTTCCCGGGCCTTGTACACACCGCCCGTCACGCCATGGGAGTCGGTAACACCCGAAGCCTGTAGTCTAACCGCAAGGAGGACGCAGTCGAAGGTGGGATTGATGACTGGGGTGAAGTCGTAACAAGGTAGCCGTATCGGAAGGTGCGGCTGGATCACCTCCTTTCTATGGAGAACAGAGAAGGAAAAGAAAACTTCTCATAAAAAAATCTCCGGTCAGCAAAGGTTTAAGAAAGTAGTTTTTGTTCAATTTTGAGGATGCTGGAAACAGTATCTTTAAAACAGCACAATGGAGTACCTAGTCCCTGCATATGGGGGTGTAGCTCAGCTGGGAGAGCACCTGCTTTGCAAGCAGGGGGTCAGGAGTTCGATTCTCCTCATCTCCACCAAGGGACGAAGG
>NZ_QTVE01000012.1:10306-13694 GCF_003460465.1 Ruminococcus sp. AF37-20
AATGGGCGCATAGCTCAGGTGGTTAGAGCGCACGCCTGATAAGCGTGAGGTCGGTGGTTCGAGTCCACTTGTGCCCACCAGCAAGAGAGATCTTGCAAGGAACGAAACTTGAAAATTGAATAATGAAAAGCAAAAGTAATGCAAATGAGGAAAAATGAACGACAATAACGAAAGTTAAAGTCGGGTAAAAAACCTGCAATTAGCATAAAAATTAAGAGGATTAGACATAATTCAAAAATGGTTAAGCTAAGAAGAGCGTAGGGAGAATGCCTTGGCATTAGGAGCCGACGAAGGACGTGATAAGCTGCGATAAGCTGCGGGGATCAGCAAGTATGAATTGATCCGCAGATTTCCGAATGGAGCAATCCGTATGTGTATGCACATACATCATATACTGAATCAAATAGGTATATGAGGGGAACCGCCTGAACTGAAACATCTAAGTAGGGCGAGGAAGAGAAATCAACCGAGATTCTGTGAGTAGTGGCGAGCGAAAGCGGAAGAGGCTAAACCATAGGTAGCAATACTTATGGGGTTTCGGACAGCATTTAGCATTGATAATTTCTAGTTGAAACGTGTGGGAAAACGTACCGAAGAGTGTGAGAGTCACGTAAGCGAAAGAGAGAATCAGCGAGCTGTATCCAAAGTACCGCGGGACACGTGAAACCCCGTGGGAAGATGGGGGGACCATCCTCCAAGCCTAAATACTACCTAATGACCGATAGCGAATAGTACTGTGAAGGAACGGTGAAAAGAACCCCGGGAGGGGAGTGAAAAAGAACCTGAAACCCTATGCTTACAAGCACCGAGAGCACGTCAAAGTGTGATCGGGTACCTTTTGTAGAATGGTCCGGCGAGTTATTGTATGCGGCAAGGTTAAGTGCTTAAGGCACGGAGCCGAAGCGAGAGCAAGTCTGAACAGGGCGAAAAAGTCGTATGCAATAGACCCGAAACCGAGTGACCTATCCATGTCCAGGCTGAAGTGGAGGTAAAACTCCATGGAGGGCCGAACACACGTCCGTTGAAAAGGCCGGTGATGAGGTGTGGATAGCGGAGAAATTCCAATCGAACTCGGATATAGCTGGTTCTCTCCGAAATAGCTTTAGGGCTAGCCTCGTGAAAGATTACTGGAGGTAAAGCACTGAATGGGCTAGGGGTCGAAAGATTACTGAACCCTATCAAACTAAGAATGCCAGATAATTGATTCACGGGAGTCAGACAATGTGAGATAAGTCTCATTGTCAAAAGGGAAACAGCCCAGACCCACAGCTAAGGTCCCTAAACATTGTTAAGTGGAAAAGGATGTGGGGTTGCATAAACAACCAGGATGTTGGCTTAGAAGCAGCCACTCATTAAAAGAGTGCGTAATAGCTCACTGGTCGAGTGACCCTGCGCCGAAAATTCAACGGGGCTAAACAATGTACCGAAGCTTGGGATTCTAAAGAAATTTAGAGTGGTAGGAGAGCGTCGAATAAGGGGTGAAGTCAGAGCGGAAGCGCTGGTGGACTTTATTCGAGTGAGAATGCCGGAATGAGTAGCGAGAATTATGTGAGAATCATAATGGCCGAAAATCTAAGGTTTCCTGAGGAAGGTTCGTCCGCTCAGGGTAAGCCGGGGGCTAAGGCGAGGCGGAGACGCGTAGCCGATGCACATACGGTTGAAATTCCGTAGCCACCGAAAGATTTAAGTACAGGGACGCTTTAGAAGTGATGTAGCCGGGCGATGGTTGACCCGGTCGTAAGGGATCGAAAATGAGTAGAGAAGTCATCATGGAAAGAGACAAGAAAAGCTGTATGGATATCTTAGGTGCCCGTACCGCAAACCGACACAGGTAGATAGGAAGAAGATTCTAAGGCCAACGGGAGAAGGGTTGTTAAGGAACTCGGCAAGTTGACCCCGTAACTTAGGGATAAGGGGTGCTCAAGTGATTGAGCCGCAGAGAATAGGCCCAGGCGACTGTTTAGCAAAAACACAGGTCTCTGCTAAATCGAAAGATGACGTATAGGGGCTGACACCTGCCCGGTGCCGGAAGGTTAAGAGGAGATGTGAGAGCATTGAATTGAAGCCCCGGTAAACGGCGGCCGTAACTATAACGGTCCTAAGGTAGCGAAATTCCTTGTCAGGTAAGTTCTGACCCGCACGAAAGGTGTAACGATCTGGGCACTGTCTCAACAACCCGCCCGGCGAAATTGTAGTACCGGTGAAGATGCCGGTTACCCGCGACTAGACGGAAAGACCCCATGGAGCTTTACTGTAGCCTAATATTGGATTTCGGTATTTCACGTACAGGATAGGTGGGAGACTGGGAAGCACAGGCGTCAGCTTGTGTGGAGTCGACCTTGGGATACCACTCTTGGAGTGCTGGAATTCTAACCTGCGGCTTTGAAGCAAGTCGGGGGACATTGTTAGGTGGGCAGTTTGACTGGGGCGGTCGCCTCCTAAAGAGTAACGGAGGCGCTCAAAGGTTCGCTCTGCATGGATGGAAACCATGCGTCAGAGTGTAAACGCAAAAGCGAGCCTAACTGCGAGAATGACGGTTCGAGCAGTAACGAAAGTTGGAGTTAGTGATCCGGCGGTATGTGAATGGAAATGCCGTCGCTCAACGGATAAAAGCTACCCTGGGGATAACAGGCTGATCTCCCCCAAGAGTCCACATCGACGGGGAGGTTTGGCACCTCGATGTCGGCTCATCGCATCCTGGGGCTGAATTCGGTCCCAAGGGTTTGGCTGTTCGCCAATTAAAGCGGTACGCGAGCTGGGTTCAGAACGTCGTGAGACAGTTCGGTCCCTATCTGTCGTGGGCGTAGGATATTTGCAAGGAGCTGTCCCTAGTACGAGAGGACCGGGATGGACGCACCTCTGGTGCACCAGTTGTCACGCCAGTGGCACAGCTGGGCAGCTATGTGCGGAACGGATAAACGCTGAAGGCATCTAAGCGTGAAGCCGCCCTTAAGATAAGATATCCCTTCTGTTTACAGAGTAAGACCCCTTGAAGACTACAAGGTTGATAGGCTCAAAGTGTAAGCACGGTGACGTGTTTAGCTAGCGAGTACTAATCGGTCGAGGGCTTAACCTTATTGGTTATGACTACTCCTTTTAACCAACAGCTTTTTCATTATTCAATTTTGAGGATTCGTTCCTCTTCACTTAGTCGGTGGCGTTTGAGTTGAGGTCACACCTGTTCCCATGCCGAACACAGTAGTTAAGCTCTTCTTCGCCGAAAATACTTGGATGGTAACGTCCCGGTAAGATAGGGTGCTGCCGACACCTTACTAAACAGAGAAGATATTATTCTTCTCTGTTTAGTCATATTCCTCCTTAGCTCAGTCGGTAGAGCATTCGGCTGTTAACCGAAGGGTCGTTGGTTCGAGTCCAACAGGGGGAGCCA
>NZ_QTVE01000012.1:13704-79065 GCF_003460465.1 Ruminococcus sp. AF37-20
TTCGGCTGTTAACCGAAGGGTCGTTGGTTCGAGTCCAACAGGGGGAGCCATGGAGCTGTAGCTTTTGCTACGGCTCTTTTTTTGTATATATGATTTTGTATTGAAGTTTGTAAATGTAATGTATGGAAGCAGTGCTTTCGTATGCTTACGCTAATGTAAGTGTGCGAAGGCCCTTTTTGTCTAAAAAAATCACAGCACCTGTTAGAGTGCTGTGAAGAGGGAGCTGTTCGATAAATGGGAATTTGACGAATTAAAGCTTACATATCATAATGTACTCTTCTTCGTTTTCGTCAGTTATTTCAAATCCAACATTCTTGTACATATTAACTGCATAGTTTGTTTTTTGAACGGCAAGTGATGCTTGCTTATATTTTTCTGTTTTCAGTAGATCAATCATTGATTTCATCAAAGCAGTTCCTATTCCATGGTTTCTGTATTCTGGAAATAATGATATTGCAAAAGATGGGGTTTCATTATCAACATGACCATAATCATTCATAATACGAACCCATACGGCACCCACAATTTTTTTGTCAGACTCTGCAACAAGACAGTAATCTCCACTATGCTTTCCAAAATCTGATATATATACCTGTAATTCAGGTTTATTAATAATATCTTTTGGAGGTGCTTTGACACCTTCGGGAATAAATATTGCCCCATATAAAAAATCGCTTAATATTTTATATTCAGTTTCTCTTATATTTCTAATTGTATAGTCCATAGATTACCTCTTCAAATTCCGATTAGTCGGACAGTTTACCCTACTGATTATAAAACCATTATACCACAGCTAATCAGCGGTTCGACCTTTGTTTGTATTATTTCTTTGCAAGATCTTTAATAACTTCGCCTGCCACGATAAGTCCAACTACCGACGGCACAAATGCTGTTGAGCCTGGAATATCACGGCGCACTGTGCATTTTCTTGCCGTACCAGGAGGACAAATGCAGTTCTGACGGCATGAAATAGCCATATCTTCTATCGGTCTGATAGGCTGTTCCTCTGAGTAAACAACTTTCAGCGACTTTATGCCTGCCTTTTTAAGCTCTCGTCGCATGACTTTCGCAAGTGGGCAGACCTTTGTCTGATAAATGTCCGCCACACGGAATGCTGTAGGGTCAAGCTTGTTGCCTGCGCCCATTGAGGATATAACAGGTACTCCTGCAACGTCTGCTCGCTTTATTATCTCCAGCTTGCCTGTAACAGTGTCAATGGCGTCGATAATGTAATCATACTGAGTAAAATCAAACTGATCCGCTGTGTCAGGCATATAAAAACACTTGTATGTGTTCACCTTTATGTCAGGGCAGATGTCGTGAACACGCTCCTCCGCCACGTCTACCTTGTATTTTCCTACTGTTTTTCTTGTGGCAATTATCTGACGATTGATGTTGGTCAGACACACTTTGTCATCATCTATAAGGTCAAGCTCGCCTACACCGCTTCGTGCAAGGGCTTCAACTGCATATCCGCCTACACCGCCTATGCCGAAAATCGCAACCCTGCTGTTGCTGAGCTTTTCCATTGCTTCTTTGCCGAATAAAAGCTCGGTTCTTGAAAACTGATTTAGCATATAAACACTCCTGAATACTGTTTTATTCTTCTATGATATCATATCTATGCCCTTTTTTCAAGTGCATTTTTGCCTGCTTTTATTAATTTTCTGATTGATTCTATATGTATTATATAATATCTTTGTTACAGTTTTCGACCGCATTTTCGTTGCGTTTTTATCGAAAATGTGCTATAATATTATATGTGATAATACGCAAAAAAGTAATAAAAAGGATTGGTAAAAACATGGACATTAACAAGACCCTTGCGGAAGAATTTAAGCTCAGACAGGAGCAGATAGACAACACTGTGGCACTCCTTGATGACGATAAAACTATACCGTTTATTGCACGATATAGAAAGGAGCTTACAGGCTCGTTGGACGATCAGGTGCTTAGAGAGATCGCTGACAGGCTCACTTACCTGAGAAATCTCGAAAAACGTAAAGGCGAGATAATCTCTTCTATCACTGAGCAGGAGAAAATGACAGACGAGATAATGTCTGCTATCGCAAATGCAAAGACCCTTGTGGAGGTGGAGGATATCTACAGACCTTTCAAGCCGAAGCGTAAAACAAGGGCTTCGGTGGCAAGAGAAAAGGGGCTTGAACCACTGGCTGAACTTATCTTGACCCAGGATAAGAAATGCGACCCGCAGGTCGAGGGGGCAAAATTTATCAACGAGGACAAGGGCGTAAAGTCTGCGGACGAAGCTTTGCAGGGTGCAATGGACATAATCGCAGAGGATATCTCTGACGACGCTGACCTTAGAAAATACATAAGAACGCTGTTTTCGCAGATAGGCGTGATAAGCTCAAAAGCGTCTGACGAGAATACCGAGTCGGTGTATGAGAACTATTATGACTACGCTGAGGCTGTGGGAAAGATAGCAGGTCACAGAGTTTTGGCTTTGGACAGAGGCGAAAAAGAGGGCGTTCTGAAAGTATCAGTGAATGTCCCGGAGGGCGCAGGGGAGAGAGCCTGCGTGTCAAGATATGTGAAAAACAAGTCAGAGTGCGGACAGCTTGTTACGGCGGCTTGTGAGGACGGCTATAAAAGACTTATTTATCCGTCCATAGAGCGTGAGATTAGGGCGGATCTTTCAGCAAATGCTCAGGAGGGGGCAATAAAGGTGTTCTCTTCAAATCTCAGACAGCTTCTTATGCAGCCACCTGTTAAAGACACTGTTACCCTTGGTCTTGACCCGGGATATGCTCACGGTTGTAAGACCGCTGTAGTGGACGCTACGGGCAAGGTGCTTGACACTGCGATAATCTACATTACTCCGCCAAAGAAGGATACAGAGCGTGCTAAGCGTATTCTGACGGGCTTTATAAAGAAATATGGAGTTACGACTATCTCCATAGGCAATGGCACTGCTTCAAGAGAAACGGAGCAGTTCACAGCCGAGCTTATCAAAGAAATTCCGCAGAAAGTTTCTTACATGGTGGTGTCTGAGGCAGGCGCTTCCGTTTACTCCGCTTCAAAGCTTGCGGCTGAGGAGTTTCCTGAGTATGACGTTTCACTGCGTTCAGCAGTATCAATAGCACGCCGTTTGCAGGACCCTCTTGCAGAGCTTGTAAAGATAGACCCAAAGGCAATAGGTGTTGGACAGTATCAGCATGATATGCCAAAGGCGAGAATGGACGAGGCTTTAAAGGGCGTTGTTGAAGACTGCGTAAACTCAGTAGGCGTTGACCTTAATACGGCTTCATACTCATTGTTGTCATACATATCGGGCATTAACATGACGGTGGCAAAGAACATTGTTTCCTACCGTGAGGAAAACGGAGCTTTCACCGAAAGAAAGCAGCTTATGAAAGTTCCGAAGCTTGGCGCAAAGGCTTTTGAGCAGTGCGCAGGCTTTTTGAGAGTGCGTGGCGGAAAAAATCCGCTGGATAACACCGCTGTTCACCCTGAGTCATACAAGGCAGCACAGGCGCTTATTGACAGGTGCGGGCTGAGCCTTGCGGATATGGGCGACGTAAAGCAGATAGCTGAGAAAGTCAATGCAATGGGCATGAAGAAGCTTGCCGCAGATATCGGCATTGGTGCTCCGACGTTAAAGGACATAGTAGGGGAGCTTGAAAAGCCGGGTCGTGACCCTCGTGACGAGCTGCCGCCACCGCTTATGAGAAGCGGCGACATTATGGAGCTTAAAGACTTGAAACCAGGCATGGAGCTTATGGGCACAGTGAGAAATGTTATAGACTTCGGAGCGTTCGTTGATATCGGCGTTCACGAGGACGGACTTGTACATATTTCTCAGATGTGCGACAGATATATAAAGCACCCTCTTGAGGTCGTAAAGGTCGGGGAGGTAGTTAAGGTTTGGGTAATTAACGTTGACCTGAAGAAAAAGCGTATTTCGCTTACTATGAAAAAGCCTAAGGGGTAAGGGATCCAAAACGAAATAAGTTGGAAAAGTCCTAAATAAGTGGGACGTTGGTCTTACACTTTTGCGGCAGACTGAAGGGCTGTTAGAACAGCCCTTTTTTTGTTTGCAGCCAGGTGTGGTCTTGACGCAGGGAGCTGTGAAACGCCTTATGGCTTGACCTTACGGTATAATTATGGTAATATAAAATCGTACATAGACTATGTTATAAAAGGACGTGAAAAAATGCGGATCGCAGTTTGTGATGATAATGCTGTTTTTCTTCAGTTTTTTAAATCTATGCTGGCAAATGAACTTGAATCAAGGTCGGTCAAAGCTGAAATAGAAACGTTTACCAAAGCTGAGAGTTTTTTTTACTGCCATGGTAAAAAGCCTTTTTCGGCTATATTTCTTGACCTCGATATGCCTGAAATGACCGGTTTTGAAGTCGCGCGTCAGCTAGGTCAGAATGGTAATTGCTTCGTGATCTTTGTGACAAGTCATCAGGAGCTGGTTTATGACAGCTTTAATTTCAGACCGCTGAATTTTATCTGCAAAGATCCTGACGCCGATGTTATGAAGGATAGGCTTCATATGGTAGCAGGACAGCTGACGGACGCATTGAAGCAGGAAAAGACAGTGGTTTTGGAGAATAGGGAGCAGGGAAGGATCTCTGTAAAGCTTCGGGATGTAACTTATATAGAGAGCAATAGCCACAGCATCATATATCATTTTGCAAATAATAAGGATACTATTGCAGTCAGAGATAGCATTGGCGAGATAGAAGAAGCTTATCGTAAATTTGATTTTATACGGGTGCATAAAAAATATATCGTCAATCTGAAATATGTTTTTAACATAAGCCGTTCAAATGAAACAGTGATCTTCAAAAGCGGTTCAGAGCTTCCCATGAGCCGAGGATATAAGAATGCAGTTGACGACGCTTTGACTGAATATCTGAGGAGAAAGTGATGACTATTACATTGTGGACGATATTTGAGATCTTGATAAACTTTTATCAGGGCGGTCTGGAAACATGGTTTATATATAAATTTCTTACGCCAAGATCTCATGAAAGGGCTAAGATATGGGCTGTTATATTTGCCGTTTGTGAAGGCTGTCTAGTCACTGTTTTTAATTATTTCACTGTATTTGAGGGCTTTGGAAGTGCTTTGTACTGGGCAAGTCTGCTTGTTTTTGCGTTTTGCTTTTTTAGTGACAATGCAGTAAAGAAATTTCTTTCCATATCCCTCTCGCAGATTGCGATCTTGTTGATAACGTCATTGGAACTAAATGTTGTATCGTCATTTTTTAAAATATCCCTCAGGAAGCTTGTGGTCGAACAAAGCTTGCTTAGATTTGTGACGCTTATAATGATCCAGATCTCTATATTCATTGTATTTAGATTAATACTGATGGCCTTTAAACATACAGATGATTATACGGCTTCAGATTGGGTTACGATAATTGCAGTGCTTATTATTTCGTTTTCTCTCGTTATGGTAATACATGAACTGTCCCTTTCGGCAGACGATGGCCATAGGCTGTATATAAATCTGTCATATATGCTTGTCTTTGTTCTTAATATACTTATATTCTGGATAATAAATTCTTTGATAAAAAAGAATCGGAAGCTCAAGGAAATGGAGATAGTCAAACTAAGAGAGCAGTATCTTGAGCAGTTTATCGGAAACGCCGAGTCGCAATATGACGCCATGAGAAAACTAAGGCATGATATAAAAGACAAATATGAAACGGTCAATGAACTGTTGAAAGTCCAAAAAATAGATGAAACGAGAAAATTTATCTCAGAAAGCTTTGACCTTATCGAGAAGTCGGAGTCCTATGTTAAAACGAAGAATAATATTGTAAATGCTATCGTTAACGCAAAGCTTACGATGGCTTCTTCCTTGGGGATAAAAATATCGTGTATAACAGTTTCAGATTTTGAGGGAATAAAGGGAACTGACCTTTGCGACCTGTTGAGCAACACGTTGGAGAATGCTATAACGGCATGCAAGGAAATAGCCGACGACGCAAATAAATTTCTGTATCTGAAGATCGACCGAGAAACGGATACATATACGTTTTTGATAAAAAATTCAATAGATCATTCTGTTATGGATAGTAATCCAAGGCTTACGACCACAAAGGCTGATAAAAAACAGCATGGTCTGGGGACCTCAATAATCAGAGAGATAGCAAGAAAATATAATGGCAGATGCGATTTCTATGAGTCGGAGGGAATGTTTTGCTGTCAGGTAACATTGATGGCAGATACAACGGTCCTGAACTGATCGTTCGGGGCCGTTGCTGCATTTCGTGACAAAAACCTGCAACTCATTCCAAAAAGCTTGACATATTGCTGTTATTCTAGTAAAATTCAAATTAGGGTAAGACAAAAGCGAGGCGGTAGTTTATGGATCTTGTTGTATCGGGTATACTTAATTTTTTGACCGAGCAGGAAGCTATCGGCAAAGCAGATGAGGTGCAGGATTTTTATCGGTATGGCATAGAAATAACTATCTCATCAATGTTAAACATTGTGCTTGTATTGCTTATGGGAGCATTGACAGGGCATTTGCTGGAAAGCGTAATATATTTGGCAGTGTTTATTGCTGTCAGGGTTATTACCGGAGGGTATCATGCAGATACATATTTCAGATGCAATCTGTTGATGTGTTCAACATTTATTGCTACAGCTTTTCTTAATGACAAGGTATGCGGATATATAAATATATGGGTGATCGCTGCCTTGGTTGTGTTTGAAGAGATAATAGCTTTTGTATTCTGCCCTGTGGAGAACAAAAATAAGCCTATAGAAAAAGAAAAAAAGCCAAAGTTCAAAGCGATGGGAATGATAGTTTTTCTGTTGCTTGATCTGTTTGGCGGGGCGATTATCAATAGATATCAGACGGTTGGATCTATGATCCTGTTAACAAATCTATTAATTGCAGTTTTAATAATATCAGCGAAGATCAAAGAAAAGAGGTGTGATAAGAATGAGATCATTTAAGAAATTGATTGCCAGCCTTATTGCCAGAGCAACTAAGAGAATGGGTATAGCTGCCTGCGGATGTGCATCAATGTATGGTGGCTATCAAGCTAAAGAGCCAAAAAACATTTACAAGAATTAAGCGTAAAGCTACAAGAATTACGATAAGCATTACAAAGTCTTTATCATTTCCCCTTTAAATCTTGTGATACTTGTAAATGAGGTAACATTAGCAGGAAGATAACTTCCTGCTGGTGTTACCGTTTTTTTTATTTGTAGTGAGTTCAAGCTTTTGACAGTGAGTAAATTTGCTTTTAGGCAAAAAAAATTACGCCCTACAAAAGGATGCGCTGTACTATTCGGTTTTCAAAGAACGGGCGGAGGCTATAGAGAAAGCCCCCTCACTTTCCATGCCGAAAAGTTGAGGGGGCTAAAACCAAGTTTTTTAATTTCCTAAAAGATTTTTGAGCTTTGCTCTGATTTTTGTCGAAGGCATAAAGAAAGAGTGTCGGAGATTGCCGTCCCCGTTCGGCTGGGGATACACGGTCAGAATGTGGGTGTCGCTTGCCGCCTTTCGGAAAGGGACTTGTTGGCAAGCTCGCTTTCAGGAAAATAGGCGGTGGCGGAATGATCCGTCACCGCCTATTGTATTTAGGTTATTTCGATTTCGGAAGCGTCGGCTTATTTAACCTCGGATTTCTTTCTCTTTTTGCCGCTTACGCCCAGCAGAGTCAGAACGCCGCCGCTGACGTACAGAGCAGCCAGCCAACCCATGTGGTTGCTGCTGTCACCGGTCTGAGGACACTTGGTGGAGTCGTCATTTCCTGGCTTATTGGTGTTATTATCACTGCTGCCTGTATTGTCGGTGTTGCCGCCGTCGGGGAGCTTGTCGATGACCGTATTCTCGCTGCGCTTGGCGCCGCAAACGGTGCATTCCTCGTGCTTGATGCCGGTGGCCTCCTTGGTAGCGGCCTTGTCGATCACCCACTGGAAGCTGTGTGCTGCCGTGTCGGCCTTGTCGCCGCACTCGCACTCATGCCAGTGGTTGGTGCCGTCATACTTCCACTCTGTACCGTAGCTGTGGGTATGATTGCTGCCTGTTGCAGGGATCGGTGCGGTTTCAAGAACCTTCTTGCAGACGGTGCATTCCTTATGCTTAGTGCCGTCGGCGGTTTCGGTAGCTGCCGTGTCAACGATCCATTCGCTGGCGCTGTGAGCCTCAATATTGGCCTTATCGCCACACTCGCACTCATGCCAGTGATCGGTGTCGTCATACTTCCACTCGGTGCCGTAGCTGTGGGTATGGCTTGGAGGCGCATCCTTATAGGTGGCCTCGAGCTTCACATCATTGCCGGGCATGGTGAAGGTGGTAGTCGCCTTGGTGGCGTCTGTCAGAGTGACATTGCCCTCCAGCACGACCCACTTGTCAAAGACCTTGCCTGCCTCCGGTACGTCCGCCGTAACGGTCACAACGGTGTTCTGCGCGATCTTGTCCGTGATGAGTGTCCCTGCGGCAACGGAGGCTGTGCCCTTGATGACCGTGACCGTGAACTCGGTCGCAGCGGAGTTCTTTACGAACCTTGTCTCGCCGCAGTCGGCACGCTGGCAGGTGTAGAGAATTCCTTCGCTCTTGCCCTGTTTTGCAGGTTTGCCACCGTCCCAGTCGTGGCTGAGCTTATTAACGACATGACCGTAGCGGATAATCTGTCCGCAGCCGGCTGTACACTGCTGGTCGCCGCTATAGCCTGAGGTGGTGCATCCTGGCTTAACCTCATTGATCAGCTTGTAGTTATCGGCAATTTCGTGGAGGGACGGGGTTGAGACGCCCTTATGCGCGATCCTGTCGCACGCTGTGCAGTACTGGTTGCCGGAATAGCCCCTCTCTGTACAGGTCGCTGTTCTTACATCCCGCAGTTCAAGGGGACCGCTATGCCTGAAGTCGCCGGTCTCGCCTTTTACGGTGCCGCCGCAAGCCGTGCAGCGGTAGTCGCCCTCATAGGCGCGGTGTCGGCAGTCGCCCGATTTGGCGTTATAGCGTTTGCCGCCATGGCTCGCGTCTGTGGTTGCCGAGTTGGCCGTGCCGTAGTAGTACAGCGGCTGCAGTGGACCGGTATGACCGGCGTTTGCAGGTGGGTAGATATCCGAACCGGCACTGATGACATGGCCGCAGTCTGCACAGGCGGTGTCGCCGGTGTAGCCCTTACGGTCGCAGACCTGCTCCTTCGCGTTGAGCAGCGTTGTGCCGCCGCTGTGGTCACAGCCTGCATAGACAGGCTCAAAGAAGAAACTGCCGCCGCCGGGGGCACCCATGGCGCTGAACTCTGGGATCGTGCAGCCCCACTCAAGGGCGGAGCCGTTGGTCACCAGCTTGAACAGGGTCTTCGCCTCATTGGTATTCCAATTTCTAGTAACAGGTATGATGTCATACTCATTGTATTCGCGGCGATACTCCACCTTCCAGCCGATGTCTTTCTGACCGGTTCTCTCCTCGGGATAAAGCCTGATCTTGTCGCCTGGCTTGACGATCATACGGGTTGCCCGGCCGTTTTTCACCGTCACAAGGGCGGTGTCCTTTGTCCAATCGCCGTCAATTTCTTTCGTCTCTTTGTATTCGCAGACGCTGCATTCAGCTTCCATGCCGCCTTTATCGCCCTCGGTATCAGGGTTTTTGACCACATTCCAGCGGCCCCAGCTATGGGGAACCATGATGAACTCCTCGCAGCCGGGAACCTTGCACTTTTCGGGGTGGGCATAGCCGGACTCAAGGATGAGCTGCTCCACCGTCTTGGTCGAGCCGCCGATGTTGAAGGTATACTCATAGATGCTGCCGAAGCCGGTGCAGTCCCAGTTCCAGCCGTAATCATGGACATGGCTCTTCACAGGAACTATATAGTCGCAGACGGAACATCTGAGCACATCGACTCTGCCGCCGCCCACTGCGTCATAGCTTCTGTCAAGCTCAAAGGTATGCGAGAAGATGCGCTCCTTGGAGCCGGTGGTCATATAATGCGGTTCGTAATAGCCTGCTTCAAACAGACACGGGAGCTTGTGACCGTCGCATTTCGGGTCGCCGCCCACGACACCGTCATGGGTAACCCCATGCTTATCGACCCAAGTGACATAGTATCGCGGCGTTCTCTCGCTGTCTTCTGTGAAGCACTTATAAGTACACCCACTCTTAAATCAGGCAATAGACCATATTCGATGAATATAAAATAACGCAACATGAGGCTATGTCTCCGAAACTATTAATGGAGGCATAGCTATTTTTTCTCTTGAAATAATCTCTCCGATGTGGTATAATGATAACTGATACATAAAGCATGACCAATTGTGAGGTGATTGCTATGAATATTGCTATCGTTGATGATGAACCTGTATTCTTAAAACAACTTCATAACAGATTAAGAGAAATGAAACTCCCCGACTGCGAAATACACGAATTTACAAGCGGGAGAGACTTATTGAGTTTCTATGTCAAGGGAATGTATGAAGTCATCATACTCGATGTTGAAATGCCCGATCTGACCGGATTGCAGACCGCTGAAAGAATCAGACAGATAGATGGTTCAGTTATTATTTCTTTCCTGACGAATTATGCCGAATTTGCCGTTAAGGGCTACGATGTGGGAGCGTTTCGCTATATATTGAAAAATCAGCCAGACTATGTATATACCAAACAGCTAAATTCTATCATTGCTGAGTGCCAGCAGCGATTTAGAACTTTCACTTTCAATAATAAAAATCTGTCATTCAAGTTCAGGCTGACAGATATTCTTTACTTTGAGGGACATAGAAGAAAGGTATCACTATTCACAGTTAATGGTGAATTGGAGTACGGCGGCGATTTTTCAACTGTGTGTGGCGAGTTGTTAAAGTACAATTTCGCTATTATAAACCGTGGAATACTTGTAAATCTTGACCATATACAGAATATTACCAAGTACGATATTATTCTAAGCAACGGCAGAAAAATCCCCATAGGCAAAACATATAAAGATGAGATAGTTGCTCGCTATCTTAACTATGCAACAGGGAGATGATCGAGTTGCCCGTATTGATTGAAAATATCATTGAGATTGTCAATGTAGCAATTGAAATGATGTTGGTATTCTTATACTTTTCCTTGTTGAGTAAGGCAAAAGTTAATAAAGCAGTTCTTTATCTGTCGTATCTTCTTTCTACTGTAATACTGTCAGCGACAGTTTTGTTGACAGATAATATTTTAGTGTATCTGATTACAACCATTATTCTTATTAGCTCCATGTCCTTTATTTGTTATGATGATTCAATCCGTCATAAAATATTTTGGAACATATTGTTTTTACTGATTATATCTATATCTGAACCTATTGTGATTGGATTACTTTGCATTGCTAATATGGGAACACCAGATGAATTCTTAGAGTCTGGTTTAGGACGTTATCTCGGAATGGTAGGCACAAATATAATTTATTTATGGCTTATAGGATTGATGCACCGCATAATAAACAAAAAAATTCGTGAACTGCCGATAAAATATTGGATATTGATAATAGTTATTCCAATCATAAGTATTTTTCTTTTACAAACAATGCTTGATGGATTTGTTGGCAGCAACACTTATAGTTATGTTTCTTTGGGCGTTTCTCTTGCAGGAATTATCTTTATAAACCTTGCTATGTTTAATTTCTTTGAAAGTTTTGAAGATAAGATAAAGTTAAAATACCTTGAAACAATAAAGCAACAGGAACAGGAAAACTATAAGCTGCTTACCCTGTCATACAAGCAAGTACGAGAGTTTAAACACGATATTGAAAATCAATTTTTAGTTCTGAATGATATGTTGGAAAACAATGATACTGATTCTGCTAAGGAATATCTTGTCAAGCTAAGCTCATTTGTAAGGCTTGCTAACAGACTCTGCTATACTGGTAATAATGCCGTCGATTCTATTGTGAACATCAAGGGTTCTCTTGCTCAGACATACGGTATAGAGTTTATTTGCAAGGTCAATATCATAACAAATATCAAGGCAGACGAATTGGAGTTGTGCCGTATCATCGGAAACGCTCTTGACAATGCAATAGAAGGTTGCCAGAGAGCTGGTGTATCACATAAGCATATTTGGATAAGCCTAATGGAAGAACGAGAGAAGCTATTTATTGTCATTACAAATACATCAGATAAGGTAGATACATCTGTTTTAACATCAACAAAGAAAGAACAAGGGCTTCACGGCATAGGGATAAACAGTATCAAATCCTCCGTTGATAGATTGGGTGGGTTAGTAAGTTTCGATTATGATGACGGAATTTTTAAGCTGAACATTATGGTTCGTAATTGTTTACAAATTTAACTATTTGCATTTCGGGACAAGAAGACGACATTTGGGGACACTTTGAGACCTTTTTTCTCAAAACCTATTGAAAAAATTTGCAACTTGTGTTATGATTTTTGCAGGAAGTGATTCAGAAATGATTTCAAAACTTGCAAAAAGCATAGCACACTTTTTTGTGGTTCAGAACATAACGGAAGAATCCAAAGAGGTGATCTACGCATATGGAATGGAGCTGCTGATCTCTGATGTGCTGAATACCATTATCGTCCTGCTGATTGCTCTGTTTTCCCATACGCTGCCTGCGGTTGTTGTATTCATAGCCGTATTTATGGGGTTGAGACAGTTTGTAGGTGGGTTTCACGCTAACAGTCATCTTAGTTGTATGTTCACGCTTGTCATGGTGATGATGGTTTTCTCTTACGGCATTTGCAATGTAAGCGGACATATTACGCCAATATTCAGCATCAGTTTCATAATGATAGCATTACCAATCATTCTATGTATTGCTCCCGTTCCGCATCCGAATAAACCGATGTCAGAGGAAAAGAGTGTCAAGCTAAGGAAAAGAAGCTGCATCTTAGCTGTTACCCTATCCGTTGTCACGATTGCACTGCTTGTATTCCAATATCAAAAACTAAGCCTTTATGTATCAAGCGGAATGCTGCTGTCAGCAATCATGGCACTGCTCGGTCACTTTTTGAATCGGGGTGATAACAGTAAACGATGATAAGGAAAGAGAAAAACGGAGTATTTTGGCGATTGTAATTCTTGCTCTTGTAAGGCTGGTGCTGTATATCTCAAATGGCAGCGTTTGCGGTATTACGTTTTATCAACCGAAAGAGCCTGACTTATCTGAACTGTTTGAAAGGAGGGATTTGTAATGAAAAAGCTGATGAGCATAGCAAAGAAGGCTTCTACGGCACTGGCGGCTCTTGCGCTGGTGGTAGCTACCACATCAGTTCCGAGTGCTTGCTTCCATTGGTTCGCACAACCTGTAGAGCCAGAAGAGCTGAGAAACTATGTAAACAAGAAATAATTGGCAACTGTGTGTTGCAGAAATGTGGTATGAAATGGTTAAGAATAAGATTTTGAAACGTATCGTGGCAGGTCTTAGCTGTATTGCGTTATCTACAACTATGCTTACGAGTTTACCTGCTTTTGCCGATGATTATGTTGACGAATATCAATATTACTCAACGTTAGATCCTAATGGTGAAGAGTACCAAGAATGGAAATCAAATCTGGCAAGTTCTGCTGTAAGTGTTCCCCAAAATAGAATGCTTAAAAGTATTCTCAAAAATAATACTTTAATAGCAAATGACTACATTGAGTTCAACACTGCAAGTAATGGTCACTATACTATTGGTACAATAGGAGGAAACCCTAACAGTTCAACTGATGATAATAAAAAGATGCTTTTCGGTCATCCGGGTGGAGGAACATCAAAAACAACAATTGTTGTTGGTGAAAGCATAAATGAGTTTACATCATCAAATGTAACTTATGATGCTGATGGTTCTAAAAGTGTTTCCAAAGCTTCTTATGATGGTGTTGATGTCACACAAGAACTATCTATTATTGAGAATTCGGCGACTGGACGAGATGATGTTGTTAAGATTAAGTATATCGTCAAAAATGATACAGAATACGCCAAACAAGTGGGCATAAGAATTATGATGGACACTATGCTCGGTGGTAATGATGCTGCGCCATTCAGAGTAAACGGATCTGATGTAACAACTGAAACCGTATATTCAGGTTCTAATATTCCGCAAATATGGCAAGCCTTTGATTCCGCAACTAATCCCGGTGTAGTAGCACAAGGTACATTCTACAAATCGGGAGACAGAAAACCTGATAAAGTACAATTTACTAATTGGGGAAATGTAACAAGTACGCTATGGGATTATGTGACTCAGCCAGGACGATCTAATGGAGATAGTGCAGTATCCATCACATGGAACAAAGATACTTTCACCAGTGGTGAAACACGAGAATTTGTTACCTATTATGGATTGAGTGAGTTAGAACAGAATTTAATTCCTCCGTTAGCATTAAGTGTATACGCTGATAATAAGGTTAGTATTTCCAATTTTAATTATGATGATATAAATGCAAATGTATATTTGGATAATATTGGAGATGGCGATGCGACAGATGTATCGATAAAAATCACTGCTGATAACCTTGAACCAAAGTATGGAACCTCACTTACACACAATTATTCGGTAATAAAGCCAAGTAAAAGCTATTCAATTCCTTTGAAATTTATAGTTCCAACAGATTCAAAACATAATTCTGATATAAATGCAAAATTGGATTTTGAATTATCATACAAAGTTGCCAAGACCGGTGATACAGAAGTAAAGCGAATAACCAAAAACATAACAATTCCTAAATTGAAAAGAGCCGTTGTAGTAGTACCGGGAATAATGGGAATAGATCTTGCAAAAACATCAAATGATGAAAGTGTATGGGGATCTTGGATTGAACAGCCAAGTAACTTTGATGATGTTAAAAAAATTCACAATGCGTTCCAGTCGCTCAAATGCGATTACTACGGTAATAGTAATATTGAATTATATCCTGTTAATAATTATGGATATGATGATACTTATAAAGGAATAATTGAATCACTAAATAATGATACTGATATTTCTGATAAGTATGATATCTTATTTTTCCCGTATGATTGGAGAATGGGAGCGCAAATAACGGCTAATAATCTTCATGATCTTATTAGTGATTATAATGAGGTAGTTTTTGTTGCACATAGTATGGGTGGTATTGTTACAGAAAAATACATTTCGGAATATGGTGCTGATAATATTTCTAAACAAATAACTGCCGGAACACCATTTTGGGGTGCGCCAACGATGCTTTGCGTTTTAAGCACTGGTGATTTATCATATATCATAGGAGGACTCGGGGTAGCAGAATCATTATTTACTTCATTTGAACTTCCAAGTGTTTTGGTGAATTTAGGCAGTTGTTATGATTTGTTGCCAAATAAAGATTATACAGATGACTGGCAGTGGATATATTCATATAAACGAACTTATGATCATTGGTATGATTATTTTATAGATAACGGCAATTTTACGTATTTTACATTTGACGAATTTGATGAGCTGATTTCTGATGATTATAATAATTATCTTTGGACAGATGGAAAATATAACCATAGCCGCATAAAAATATCCCAAAACAATACTAATAATCTGAAAAGAATAGCATTAGTAGGAAGTAATAGAAATACCATTTCAACTATTCAACATTGTCCTGGCGATAGAGGATTGCAATTCGTTCCAGAATATGGTATTGGCGATAGTGTAGTTCCAATTGAAAGTGCAACAATGAATTTTAATCACGATCTTTTGGATATAAAAATCTTTGATCAAGATCATATGGGGTTAATACAGAGTCAGGAATGCATAGATGAGATATTAAAAAACATAAAAGATACAAAATCATTTATGAAGCTGCCCATGAGAACAAAAATGGCAAATAACAATCTTACATCTAATGCCATAGAAGAAACCAAGACACTTTCAAATAAGCTTGCTATTTCAGGTTATTTTGATTTATTCTTTTCAAACGAAACCTGTTCATATTATTACACAAATTCAGAGGTTCATGAAGGGAATAATTTTAAATTTGACCCTTTAACATCAGTTGGCAATCCGATTTTACTGGCTCAATTTGCTGATGATAATTATGATTGTAAAATCAATTCACTTGCTGATCAAAACACTGATATTATGTGCAATATTGATGGAAACATCTATTTGTATACCAATATCTCTGTGAATAGTGGATCTGTATTATTCTTAAATTTATCAGATGGTTCATTTTTTATTAACATTGATCTTGATAATGATGGTGAAATAGATACAACTGTTACGCCAACTATCAATCCAGGGGTAATTCAAGATGATGAGAAATCACCTGAAATAACAGTAGAATCTTGCAATGCAGGTATTAGTAACTCAAATACTATAAATCCCAATATAGTTATAACTAACAACTCTGACAAGCCTTTAAAAATGAGTGATATAACTATAAATTATGTATTTAATGCAGACAATAAAGAAAACCTTGAATACCATTGCGACTGGCTTGCTGTAGATAATCAATACTTAGGTAATACTTCGGTTTGTGAATTTGTTAATGACGATTACGGAAATACATATGCAAAAATCAAATTTAATACCGATGTTGAACTTCAACCTAATAAACAGTTTGTAATCCATTTTAGACTAAATGCAGCAGATTGGTCTAATTGGGATACATCGAATGATTATTCAATGGGAACAGAACAGCTATTGCCAAATGATAAAATAATTGTTTTTTATAATGAACAGCTTATAAGCGGTGTCCAGCCTTGAAGTAGAGGTTGAAGCAATGAAAAAAACAATTATAATTATAATTATATCATTATTAGTTACGGCAGGCACTTTTGTTTTATCTAAGTATCACAACAGAGATAAAATGATGACTCAAATGAATAAAGATATACAAGATTATTATTATATAAGCTGTCCAAATGGAAATGAGCTTGACATCAAGCAAAAGAGCAGTAATGAATATCAATACTCTATTCTTAGTTATCCTTTTAGCACAACAGAATACACTAACAAATTTACATTCAGATTAAAAGTGAGTCTTGATCAGAAATTCATATTTGAAAAAATCGGCTTATTGACAGGCACAAGCGGAGTAAACGCAAATACAGACTTTCCTAATTGTCTTATTAAAGAAAATGATTCTTCTCAATATCAACGTTTTTTTCTCCCCACGCCAGAAGAAGATAATGATGTTTCAACAATCCTTGGCGAAGGCAAAATATATGTATCATTCAAGAATGCAATCAATTCATCAGATATATCATCTGTAATAGATGAATATAGTGAATACGGAACAGTGACATGGCTTTGGGTCGATACTTACAATGATTCTGATTCAACACTACCAACGATTCAAAATCCTCAAAATGACGAAAGAGGAGTGTATGGTATCCCGTTGTTCTATGCTGGCGAAAAGCTCATTTCACCATTAGATAAGTTTGTTAATATAATAAATGATAAACACGCTTATTTGGAAGACGAATTTGAAAACATAAGAAACGGTATTAATACAGGTAAAGATACTATTAAGCAATCTGATATTAATATTATAGGTATTGTTTTATTGTCCCAAAAAGATTTGAACCGTAGTGCCATAATAAACGAAATCGCCATAAAGGGAAATGTCTATGTAGTTAACTAAACTATAAATTTATTGTTATCTTGTTTTATTGCCAAATACTATATTTTTCGTTCCACACAAGTCTGAATAGGCATTGTGGGGCACACCACAACAGGCACAAACTCTATTGGAACTGAATAACCGCAAGCCCTCGGAAATGCTCTTGTAAGCGTTTCTGAGGGCTTTTTCTTTTCAGCGGTTAGAATTCCGCTCCGCAGGCTCGGATAGTGATGTGTGGCATTTCCGTTCGCCTGACGGTCAAGCTGAGGTCGGCTCGGTGATGCCGTGACGGAGTTCATACTCACGCACACGGCGGTAGAAAGTATTTGCTGACATATTCATTCTCCGCATAAAGTCCCTGCCCGTGATGTGCTTGGCTCTCCATTCCCCATAGAGCTGACCGAACCTCGTCCAGTCGGTGGGGATAGGCTTTCGCCCGGTGTACTTGCCCTGAGCCTTAGCGATCTCGATGCCCTCACGCTGTCGCTGTTTGAGCTGCTCACGCTCCAACTGTGAGAGTGCAGCGAACACGGTGAGCATAAATTTGCCCGCAGGAGTGTCGGTGTCAATTTTCTCCTTGTGGCTGATGAGCGTTACTCCCTTGTCTGTGAGGGTGTCGATGATGTTCAGCAAGTCCTTTGTGGAGCGTCCCAGACGGCTGATACTCTCGATGTAGAGGGTGTCACCCTCACGCACATAGTCAAGCATTGCCCTGAGCTGAGGGCGGTCGGTGTTCGCTCCTGACAGCTTCTCGGAGAAGATGCGGTCAACCTGATAACTGCACATGATCTCCTGCTGTCTCGCTGTTTCCTGATGCTCCGTAGAAACACGGATATAACCTATTTTGCTCATAGTTGTTGTTTCCTTTCTTTATTCAAGTGTATTTTTATTTCTATGTTTAGCCTGTGTCCTCTGACGGCTTTTCTCACGCTCACGCTTCATCTGCTGTTCGTTGATGTACTGGCGCACCTGTCGGGTGTACTTCTTCGCCGTTTCACGCTTGGTGAGGAATGCGGTATGCTCGACATTAAGCCTGTTCCACTTCGATTTCAGCTTGTTGGACTTCTCCAAAAGGTCAAGCATCGTCGGCGGTTTGCCGTCAACAGCATACTTCTTGATATGCTCCTTGATGTACTTGACCGTCTGCTCGTAGTCCTCGATAGTGGCGGCATTTTTCTTCTTGAAACGGCTCTGCGACCAGCCCGATTTGCCCTGATACTCCTTGTAAACAGGCTCCAGCTCGTCACGGTGCTTCATCTTTGCAATGAGCGTGTCGATAGCTGTAAACTTCTTTTTCAGATCGGCACGCTCAGTTGTGTGGTCATCGGAGTGAGGTGTATTGAAGAAGAATCCAGACAGCTCGCTGAATGACA
Source organism: Ruminococcus sp. AF37-20 (assembly GCF_003460465.1). NCBI lineage: Bacteria > Bacillati > Bacillota > Clostridia > Eubacteriales > Oscillospiraceae > Ruminococcus > Ruminococcus sp. AF37-20. The sequence continues at coordinate 32,571 of NZ_QTVE01000012.1, forward strand.
TAACGCCACCAGCTTCAAGGTCTGCGATGATTTCGTTTGCTCTGCCCATACCTCTGATAGCTTTCCACGGATCTTCTTTCTTTTCAGGTGCTTTACTCTCCGTAGGTGTGGGCTGTGGTGTCCGGGCAGACGGTTCAGGCTTCGGATTGATAGCAGTTGCGTTAAGCATATCAAGCTGTGCCTGCCGTCTTGCTCGTCGGGCTGCAAAGAACTTCTCCACCTGTTCCGCAGCAGCTTTTCTCTTTGCGGTTTCACTTGTTTCGGTGATAGTTTCAGGCTCGGCAGATTGTTTCGGCTTTGTCGGTGCGGTGACTGTCTGTGTCGGCTTCGGCTCGGTCTTTGGAACAACAGGCTTCGGCGCTTCGATAAGCATATCGGGAGTGACATTCGCCGCTGACAGCTTTTCCTGTATCTCCGCTATCTGCTCGGCTATGCGTTCGGGGGTGAAGTCTGCGCTCAGGGTGTCGGCTCTTGTAAACTTCTGTTGACCGTCACCTGATAAACGGAATTTCAGCTTGACCTTATTGCTTGGCTTGTAAACATATTCGATACTGCACTCCGAACATTTTTCAAGAAAATCCTTGAAGTCACGGCTGTAAAGCATGACCTCCGCAATCCTGACACGGAGCTTATCTTTCCACGACTTGCCCTCTTTCTGCATATTCCTCTCAAAGTGAGATACCCCATGTCCCTTTTCAGGCTCGGAGATAACAGATATACCGTGTTCAGCACATATCTCGTCCGAAATCTCACGCAACTCTGCCCACGCTCTTTCAGACTTTCTGCCTTGATTATGCTCGGTGGTAAAGCTCAGACCGTTATACAGATTTGTGTTGTTGAAAATGATGTGGCAATGCAGGTGCGACTTGTCATGATGAACAGCAATGACATACTGATAATCGCCTTTCAGATAACGGTCGCACAGCTCCTCTCCGATCTGCATAGCTTGTTCGGGCGTGACTTCACCGGGGGCAAAGCTCTGTATCATGTGGTAGGCAAGGATTTGGGTGCGTCCTGTTCCTGTGTTTCGGACGGCTCGGAAGTCCTCGCTTGCTCCTGCGCTATCGGCTCGGCAAGCATAAGAGTTGACATATAAACCGTCGATGGTCTTATCATCTCTTGTGATGTAAGCGATCGCTGCGCTGACTGTTGCCCTGATCGTATGGATAGAAGTGTATGCCAAATTTCGTTTACCCCTTTCTTTATCTCGGTAATATCCTCGGCATAGATGTGACCTGTGCTGTAAAGTCGGACAAGTATCTGGTTGATGTTTGCTCCGATGCGTTTCATCAGACGGTTACACTCGGCAATTTCGGAACGGTCGGGCGTGAGATCAACCCTCGCCCGAACACAATCACGGATATACTCGGTCTTGTTCTTGTAACCGTACTGCTCACACTTGGAAAGAATGTCCTGCATTTCCGATTCGGTGAAACGAACATTGAGGGTGTAGGACTTCTTCTCCTTCTTGCGTTTCAGGTACTTGCGTTCATCGTCGGTAAGCTGGCTCTCGTCCTTGTCGGCAAGGCACTTGTCAAGGTCGGCTCTGACCTCTTTGTCAAGTGCGTGATTGATTGCTCCCTCGTAGGTCATACCCTCAAACTCCATAGCCTTGTGTTTGGGCGGTCTTCCACGCTTCTTTTTCTCGGTTTTCATAGTGGTGTCTCCTTTGTTTGTATTTCGGCGTTAGCCGATTTTCTTGACCGCTGTGCGGTCGTTTCGGGGCTTGGGGTGTCCCTAACAAGCATTTGGTATTTTCGCTCGCTGTGCGGCGCAAAATACAATGCTTGTTATTTTTGTTGCGCTGTAGCGCTATTTTCCAGCCTGTGGGATTTTCATATCACTCAGGCTTTCGATGCTCCGTCAGCGAATTTGGAGCTATGCGACTTAAACTCTCCGCCGCTTAGGTCGGCGGTCATACTCGCTCACGCTCCTGCGTGATGCACTCAATATCATCACTCTTGAAATTGTAAACTGGCTCAGCGCAGTTATTGCGCAGTCTGGGCGGCAGTCCTATGAAATATGCTCCCATAAGTTAATACCAAATTATTGACCGCTTCGTTAAGTATACCGCAGAAAAATTTTATGATGAAAATGATATGCAGGGGTGCGTGTGATCGTCACAACGTCAAAGCCCTTCACTTTTCTACCGGTGTTTTTGAGAAAATGGCGTTGTTTTTCAGAAAAGTTTACACTTTGTTCATGACGGTTCTCCCTTGTGCCTAAATTCAACAGCATATTTCTATACAGAATGTGAATAGGTCACGGCGGCACTCGGATAAAACCCCCTCTATATATACAAGCACGTTCAATCAGGAAACGGGCATGATTTTTATAAAAATAGTTGCTCCGTGATAATAATTCTCCGTATTGAATAAATCAGAAATGGTGACCTATGCAGTATGCAGTCAATGTGATATGGCTCGGATTTGCAATGCTCGGTCTGCTTTCTGCAAAATTCCCCATAACAATTTCACGAATGAAGAAGTTTTATGGCGCACTCAACTTCTTGCGCAATGCGAATAGACTTTTGCTGTCCGAGAATGCTATAATATTAGCATAGGGTATTATCCCTAAATCCAATACATTGGGAGGTGATGAGAATGAGTAAGAAAGCTAAGACCGAGGTTGATGAGAAGTCCGCTGTTATCATTACGGATGCTGTTCTTGCGTAGAATCAGGCAAAGCTCGACAGCTACGAAAAGTCTATCAAAGCTGTGCAGGAGCGCAGGCGCAAGGTCATCATTGATAGCAAGCTCTACACCTACGATAAGCTCTCACAGCTTTACGGCGGTGCGGAGGGACAGGCACTTCTCGATGCTGTGACTGCGGAGCATACGCTGATCGGCAAGCTGACAGCAAGCGGTATGACCTATGAGCAGATTGGTGAGCTGGCTGACGATAGTTCTGCCGATGCTGACAACAGCTCGGACGAAAGCTATTCCGAAAAGTACGCTAAGCAGATGAGCTTTTCAGAAACAGATCATTCCTATTCGGAGTAACATATATTCCGACAACAAAACGATTGCTGTGTAAGGGACGGCTCTGCCGTTCCGTACAGCACCTGTGCAGGCGTAACGCCCCTGCAACAAAAAGCCATTGCGTGTAGAGATAGATAATCGCAGGCGGAAAGGAGACACTTGCCAAGAAAAGATACAGGATTTACTTTGGCTGAGCTGAATGAGAGATATAAAGATAAGCCGACCAGCAAAGCCGTGTACGAAGTGGACGGTCAGCGTTATGCTGTGACAAGTCATTTCGTGGGTGAAAAAGACCTTGATAAGGTGCTTTATGAACTTGCTTTCAAAAGAGCGTTTCAGAAAACCGAAAAGAACTAAAAAGTTTTGAAAAAAGACTTGCCATATTCGGTTTTCTGCGCTATAATAGTTGTATCATCGAATATGGTTTGCTTTGATTGGAAAGGAGTTATTATGGCAAAGCAAACTACTTACAATGTCGGGATCTATGTGCGTTTGTCGCAGGAGGACGAACGTGCGGGCGAATCCCTTTCGATTGAAAATCAGAAGAAGATGCTGACGGAATATGTCAGCAAGCAGGAGGGGTGGAATCTTATCGAGATATGCGAGGACGATGGCTATTCGGGAACAAGTTTCGATAGACCAGGTATCAAGCAGATTCTTGATGATGCAAAGTCGGGAAAGATAAATCTTATCCTCTGTAAAGACCTTTCACGTTTCGGAAGAAATTATATCGAGGTCGGTCAGTATATAGATTACATTTTTCCTTCATTCAATATCCGCTTCATCGCCCTGAGCGACAATGTAGACACGCTTGACAGAAACAGTTCGGCAATGGATCTTATGCCTGTGATGAATTTATTCAACGAATGGCACGCCGCCAACACGTCAAAGAAGGTACGCAGTGTCATGGCAGCAAATTCTCGGCAGGGCAAGTATCTGGCGGCTTCAGCTTCTTATGGTTACATCAAGGCAGATGATGAAAAGCATACGCCCTTGATTGATGAAGATGCCGCCGTTATCGTAAGACGTATATTTGAGCAGAGGGCAAGAGGGTTAAGTCCGAAGCAGATCGCTATACAGCTTAACAAGGACGGCATCGCAACTCCCTCGGATCATCGTTATCAGCTTAAAGGCAAAGATAATCCCCTTGTGACTTCACATCTGTGGAATGATTGTATGGTGCGTGGCATTCTTAACAATGAGATTTATATCGGAAATCTCGCACAGCAGAGAGTGACAACGGTATCCTACAAAAATCACAAGCAGATACGCAAGGACAGGTCGGAATGGATAGTGATTGAAAATAATCATGAACCTATCATTTCAAGAGAGCTGTGGGACAAGGTTAGAGAGGTTGACGCATCGGTGAGTATCGGCAAGACAACAAAAGAAGGCGTGATTCTTCCGCTGTCAGGATTTATGTACTGCCCAGACTGCGGTTACAAGATGAAAATGAACAGAACCATGCACACCTCTAAGAAGCGTGGAACATATGAGACTGTCAGCTATCGCTGTGGTACTTATGTTAGAAGCGGAATGGACGGCTGCACTCCTCATTCCATTTTGGAAAGAGTAATTTCACAGATTGTTGTTGACGATATTAGAGCAAAGGCACGACTTGCCGTTGAGGACGAGGACGCACTCCGTGAAGCCGTTAGAAAACGCAGACAGGCTACTGCCGATGCGGAGAGCCAGCATAACAGCAAGGAACTCCATGAGGGTGAGAAAAGGCTTGCACAGCTCGAAACGCTTATCAGTAAGACCTATGAAGAAAAGCTCCTCGGTACTGTACCCGAAGAACTCTGCGTGAAAATGCTGAATCAGTATCTTGATGAGCAGAAGATGCTGAGAGAGAAAGTCGCTGTACTGAAAGAAAAGTGCGAAACCGCTGAACAGGCTGAAAAGGATATTGACAGATACATTGAAAATATCAAGAAGTATGTCGATATTCAGGAGCTTACCCGTGAGACTTGTTTGGAGCTTATCGAGTACATCGTGATTGGTGATCGTCCCGAAAGCAAGGACGAGGACAGGCAGATTCACATCTTTTACAAGTTCCTTGACAAAGGGCTTACGGAGAAAAGAAACATTCTGCTTCCGCAGAATGTGGAGTAAATAATATTTGGGTGTACTTTTATGGGGTTCTCCTCCGTGGGCACACGCACACCCGCCTGCTTGTGGCTGTAGGCATGGGTGGCAGTCAGCTTTGCCTCCGCCGTTTTCATGGTGTCCGAAGGGTCGCCCTTTCTGCCGATGACGCAGTAGTAGGAGTAGTCCTCCTGGCAGGCCTGGGTGGAAACCGGCATCTTCAGTGTGGAGGTCGTCACACCCGTGTAAAACCCATCCTCCGGCAGCTTGTAGGGCGCCGCCGTGGGATTCTCATTATCCTTCCGATACCACTGATAGGTCAGCTCGTCGCCCTTCAGGCTTTTTGCCATGACAGAGAAGGTGACCGGGTTATTTTCATAGAACAGCAGGCCGTTTTCCGGCTCTTCGTTATAATCATCGTAGATAGAGGTCTTGCACTTGACGCCCCTCGGCTGGCGGTTGATGACGATGGAGCTGCCGCTTATGTAGCCGCAGACCTTGCACACGCCCTTGGCGTCAAATTCATGGTTGGCGGTATTCAGTTTTTTATCGTCACAATAGCGGCAGGGGTGCCAGTGCTGCGTTCCGTCAGCCTCCCAGGTGGCGGAGGCTATGTGGGTATGCCCAGCGCCGGAATGCTCCGTCTTCAGATGATCCTCAAAATCAGAGTCGCTGAAGCACCAGTCGTCATGATCGCAGCCCATCGCGCGCACGGCATCAAGGCAGCAGTCCTTGCAGCGCTGATCGCAGCCGTCCTCGCAGGGATCGCTGTCGTGGAAGCACAGGCCGCAGTCTTCGCAGAAGTGATCCGCATAGTCCGTGTCCATTGCGCACATTCCCTCGGAGCAGTCGGAGTTGCCCTCGCAGCACTCCTTGCACATCTCGCAGGTTTCGCAGAACTCGTCCTCGTCCTCCTTATCTGTGACCCAGCCGTCACAGCCCTGGCAGATGTGCTCGTCCCACTCGGGGCTTTCCACGCAGGTCTCGCCGTCTGGGCAGCCGCCGCCCTCGGAGTTATCTCGGCAGCACTCAAGGCACAGGCCGCAGTCCTCGCAGGACTCCCGGTTCAGCAGGCATTCCTCACACTGCTCGCAGGATGTGTGGCAATCGATGCAGTGGATGACGCCGGTATCATCGTCGTCCACGCACTCGTCCACCGAACCGAAGCAGGCATTACACAGCGAGCAGTGCATCGGGTCGCTGTCATCGTTTGCACAGTCATCGCAGAAGCCGCAGGAGTCGCAGATGGTTATGGAGCAGCAGGGACCCTTATGGCATTCGCCGCACAGCTGGTCATCCTCGCCAATGTAGCACTTGGCGCAGGTGGAGCAGTGCGTGTCCTCCATGCAGTCGGCGCATTTGTAGCATTGATCGCACCAATTGGGTGTATTGAACAGACACTCACCACAATCGTTGCAGTGGAATTCAGCGAAGCAGTCGGAGTTGCAGTCAACAGTGCAGAACCCACAACCGTCGCACATATTCTCGCCCCAGTGGTAGTGGTCGCAGTAGATACAATCTGTGCCTTGGTCGTAGTCGTCCCAAAAGGCATGGGTATGAAGTTCCTGACTCGGCATCAATGAGAGCATCATCACAAGCGCCAACAGGACGCTGGCGACGCGCCTTCGTTTGTTCGTTTTTGTCATACTATTATTCCTCCCTCATAATTATTTTGAAGATTTTTATGCTTTTTGTGTTGCCTGATTTAAACACTGTCGATGACCGAAGCAAAGTAGTTTTCGGATACCGAACCGAAGAGAAAAGCGTCTATCAGACCCTCGCGCTTTGCCTGCCGTACCTTTTCGGTCAAATCTTCATCTGTATCATCATCCACAAAGAGAATGACACGACAGCTTCCCGTGTTCCGTTTTACCTTGTCACGGATTGCCATTCGTTCTTTGAACATCCATGGCGAATACGCCTTGACCTCCATTAAAAGCACATCCGGTCGATGCGTTTTGCACCACTCGGCGGTTGCGTCCGGCGACTCGGAAATCACAACTTGGCAATCGTCCAATTTTTGCATCAGCATTCGCTCCATGGTGTGCGCATGGATATCGCTTTGAATGTCCAGAACGATTTTTTTCATCATTCATCACCACCTTCTAAAAGCACAATCCTAATCTTACATTATCTATTATACTGATTTTTTGGCGTTTGTCACTGGCACTTGTGCCAGTAACAGAAGAAAGATCTCGATTTTTTCAAAAAAATTTTGCCTTTTGGGCGCGAAAAACCCCTTGACCGTACAGCCAAGGGGTTCAGTTTTGCTTATTCGTCTTTTAAGGTGATCACCATGAGCTTGTTTTCAATGGCGGTTGCAACCAGCGCTTCTCTGCTTTCAAAGCCGCTCTTTTCCACCATATCGTCCAGATTCCAGCGAACGCCGTTTTTGGAGATGCCCAGCTTATCGGCAATTTCCTGATAGGTAAAGCCCTTTATATAAAGGCGTAGTATGTCTAACTGTCGGGGCGAGAAGACATCGGACATCGTACCCTCCATTTCAATGGCCGGAGCGGTATCGGGGAATACCTTTTCCCCTGCCAGAGTGCGCTTTACCACGCTCATCAGCTCCTCTGTTCCGTGGTCCTTATACCACAGGCTGTCGGCAGCACCCATTTTGGCTCTTTGCAAAACTTCGGGATCGACAAGCGAGGTAGCCACAACGATCTTGATTTGCGGAAAAGCCTTTTTGATGCGCTTTGCGGCGGCAAGACCGGAATGCTTATGCTGCGTCTGCACATCCATAAGGACGAGCTTTACGGTGGCGTCGCAGTGCTTTTCCGCTTCAAAGGCGTCACGGAAAACGCCGACAAGATGAAACTCGCCGTCTGCCGCAAGACGGTCGACAAAGTGCTTTTGGATGTATAGATCATCCTCTACAAGTATGGTGTTTATCATAGGCTGATCTCCTTTGCGGGAATCGTAATAAGAAGAGCAAAGCGTGGATTGTGGGAAATATGCATTTCACCGCCGGAGCTTTCAATACTGCGGCGAAGCGTTGACAGGCCGCTGCCCTCCTTTATCGGCTCTGTGGGTATTTTGCCGTTGTTGGTTATGGTAACATCATAGCGTTCGCCGCGCTGGGCAATGCGGATATATACCTCATTCCCGTCTGCGTGCTTGATGCAGTTGGTCACGCACTCCTTGGCGGCAGCAACGGTCAGCTCCTCGGCTGCGGTATCACGGGGCAGGTAGCCGTCGATTTTTACAGCCACGCCAAGCTGCTGTGCGGTTCTTTTTACCTCGTCCATTGTGCTGACAGAGGTGACACGGTTGCTTGCCAGCATACCGATGGCATTTTGCAGCGCCTCAAGCTTTCGCTCGGTATCCTCTCCGCTGTCTATGATGTCACGGATGGTCAGGAGGCTTCGCCCGATGGTATCGTGAATATAGACCTTCAGATCAAGGCTTTCCTTCTCTTTGACATCGTTCTCCATGCGAGCGTACATCTTCTTGAGCTTTCGATTGACTTCTGCCAGTTCTTCATTTATTTCCTCTTGCTTTTGGTAGCCGTTATACAGCTCGGTTACATTGTGCGCCGTTATCTGCTGCCAGCGGTCATCGCTGTCCACGATGATATTTTGTGTGCGAAACTGCCAGACGGTCTTGTCGGGCAGAATGTAGCAATCGTCCTTGACGGTTACGGATCTGTCCGGCACGCTCAGGGCATTTTCCATATCGGTTTTGATTTGCAGCTCGTGGCCGCAAAGGGCAAAGGAGAGCCTGCGCATACGGTTGTTGCACAGGATGATCCTTCCGTTCGGGTCGGCAAAGCAGATGCCCATAGGCAGTTTATCCGTTGCTTCCTTAATGGAGAACGGCGAGAGCTCGTTCTTTTTACGGCGGTATTCCCGCGGCAGAGCAATGGCAAAGTGAACTGCCGCAAGGAAAATGGCAGCGGCAAATATCAGCCACGGTGCGTCCAGCAGAAATGCGTCCCCGATATTATCGGGATCTGCCTGAGAAACGGAGAATAGCAGCGGGATCATCACCGCCATGACTGCCAGACTCAGCAGGCTGCGCACTGGCTTATTGCTGCGAAGAAGCTGATACATAAACAGCCCGATCTCAAGGACGATCTCCACAAGCATGATAAACGGCAGCATGGTCTGCCAAAATTCAGAAAGGGAAGAAAATGCACTCATTTCCTGTCACCTTCTTTCGCTTCAAATACAAGGTGCTGGTATTCCTCGTCATCCTCTTTTTCACAGCGGATACAGTCTCCGCTTACCAAAGCGGAAAGGTCGGCTTTGCAGCACACATTCAGTGACAAGCGCAAGCCGTTTGCCTTTATGAGGCTTACCTGTATGCCTGTTAAATTCAAAATGTCGGCTTCAATAACCGATTCATAAAAATCAAATACAGCAGTCGCCGTTTTGCCGGAGAGCATGGAAAGAGATTCGTCCACATAGAGCGAGCTGCGGACGCCCAACAGCTTCAGCGTTTGGAGGGATTCATTGAATGCACGGTGGAGTTCCGTTTCCGCTATTTTAATATCTCGGTCGGTAAGGAGCGTCAGATGCTTGCGGCGTTTAATATAGCTGCACAGCACGGCGATCTCGGCAAGGAGTGTTTTAGCACTGTCGTGATCGGTGCTTGAGATTCGGCGGTATTCCTTAGTAAGCTCTGCAATGCGGTCGATCTGCGTCTGCGTAGCGGAACGCAGGAGATCATACAGGCGGTTTTGCTCCTCCACCTTGCGGCGCTTGGCTTCACGCTTGTATTCATAACGGAGTATTTCGTTCCTGTCGGCAAGCTCGTCTGCAAGAAGCTCGGAATCCTCCTTGATGTCACGCAAAGCCGACACATCCTCTGTCCATACGGCATAGCCGCCATCAATGGGCATGGTGTGAACGGTCAAGCCGCCCATCGTGACCGGGCTTTGCTCGGCTTTTTTCATCGTTTCCTTTGAGATAGGCGCAGTGTTTACAGCTGCATACCGAACGGTAAAGTCCTTGTCGGTGATCTCTGCCGATGTGCCCACAGAGGAGGCAAACAAGTCCACATAACGGCTGTTTGAATGTATATATCCACAGGCGATGCAAAACTCAAAGGTCAGAATATACATCACACTCTGGAATGCGGCAATATCGCCGAACAAGTGGAGCAGCCAATCCGCACCCGCATAGTAAAGCACGCTGTAAACGATCGTCAGCAGCATAGGAACAATGGGCAGAAAGTGGAGCCTTCCTTTTTGCACACGGCATTTGAAAAACATAATTACGAGTGCGGCAAAGGCACACAGCACCTGCCAGCCTACAATGATGAAGTAGCCTATCGAGTAGCCGTTGTTTTTGTCTGTCCACACGGCGGCGTCTTTCGGAAAGGTAAATACGAATTGGTGCAGGTCATTTGTGAGCACGAGCAGAAGCAATGTGCCGGAGATGATCCACAGAATCGACATTCCATTGGGGAATTTGTATTCGTCCGGCTTTCCCAATGACATGGCGATCAGCAGCGCCAGCATAGGCACAAAAAGCATGGGCAGATAGAACAGATACCACAAGTAACGGACGGCATCCGGCTGCCAGAATATAAAATACTTTGCCGAACGGACTACCATCCATATGATGAGCAGTACTGCGGTGACCGTCATAAACCTGCACACCTGCTTTTGCACGATCCGCTGACGGACGGAGAGCCCCCAGGCGGCGAACAGACCGATATAGATAAAGCTGCGCAGATAGGAAAACAGCATCGGGTAGAAGCTGCCCCTGCCCACAATTCGGAAGCAATATGCCAGTATCACGGCAAGTACAGCGATGCCGCTTGTTATGATAGTATTCTTTTTCTGTTCGGTCATAAACAGACCCCATTTCGCCTTCATTCGTTTTTGTTTACCTTTGGGTAGCAAAAAAGCCCGATATATTCGGGCTTTTCGCAGGAGACTTCTTTTTTGTCTTAACATTATGGCGTTCCCGAGGTGATTCGAACACCCGACCTACCGCTTAGGAGGCGGTCGCTCTATCCAGCTGAGCTACGGAAACACATCACAACTGTTATTATATCACAGTTTTGCAATTTTGTCAAATGTTTATTTGCCAAAAAAGTTGACAAAGGAAAACTTTTATGATATGATAATAATACTTTATTACCAGTGAGGGAGTAGTTGACGCAGGGGATATCCTGCGGGGCAAGTCAACATACTGATCGTCTTGGCGGTCTGGCTTGTCGAGAGGGCGAAAGCCTTTAGTAACAAGACTCACATACGGCTGACAGGATAGCTGTATGCTGAGCTTTTTAAGTCGGGTACAGCTTTGTATCGGGCTTTTTATTTTTGCCTGAAATAATTGTAGGAGCGATAAAAATGGGATTTATTGAGCTTTTTCTGATCGGTGTTGGACTATCTATGGACGCTTTTGCAGTGTCTGTTTGCAAGGGCTTGAATATGAGAAAAATTAATTATAAGCACGCACTTATAATAGGCGGCTTCTTTGGAGGCTTTCAGGCTCTTATGCCGTTTGTAGGCTGGGCATTGGGCAGCCAGTTCGAGCAGTATATAGAATCGGTGGATCACTGGATAGCCTTTGTCCTGCTTGCTTTCATCGGAGGAAAAATGGTCTGTGAATCTATAAAGGGCGGCGATGATGACGAGGAGTCGCCTGACGGGGAAAAGCTAGATATCAAGGAGCTTTTTATACTCGCCATAGCAACAAGTATCGACGCACTTGCAGTCGGAATAACGTTCGCTTTCCTGAAGGTGAGTATCGTGCCGTCTATAACCATTATAGGCTTGACAACGTTCCTTATCTCTGTAGGCGGAGTTGTTATCGGCAACAAGTTCGGCTCAAAATATAAGAGCAAGGCAGAAATAGCAGGGGGCATTATACTCGTTTTGATCGGGCTGAAGATCCTTCTTGAGGGAGTTGGCATACTCAAATAGCATAACAAAAGGGCGGAAGTTTTCAAACTATCCGCCCTCTTGTTATGTCTGTTAGTCCCGTCGACTATGATGTTTACGCTTTTGCGTGTACATCTCACGATCTGACGCTTTCATAAGATCGTCGATCTCTTTCAATGTTTTCGGCTTTCCCGCCTTGTAGCCACAGCTTATCGACACATCATATGGCGACTTGCTTCTGCGATTGTACTCTGCTATGCTGCGGGATATCTTTTCGTAAAAGCTGTCTGCATCGTCTGTTTCAGCGATAACAGCTACAAATTCATCACCGCCGAAGCGTGAGCATATCCCACCTTCTGCAGTGCATTTTGTCATCAGCGACGCCACTGCCTTTATCGCCTTGTCACCCTCGTTGTGACCATAGAGGTCATTTATCTTTTTAAGGTTGTCCATGTCAATGGAGAAAACCCATACGCCTACGCCCTGTTTCTCAGCCTTTGAAATAAGCTTTCTAACGTTCTTGTAAAAGCCCCTGCGATTATATATCCCTGTCATGGGGTCAAGCATATGTATCCTTGCAAGTTCTGCATTTGCCCTTTCAAGCCGCTGGCGGTTTTTAAAGCTCTCCATTATCTGATTGGTGTTGTTTATAAAACGCCTTGTGTTCTGGAAAAGAAAATATATAGGATTATATGAATTTGCCGCATAGCCTATGACCTCGTCCTGAAAATGAAGCGGCGAGAACATTAAGCAGTTATGGCGTCCAAGGACTTGCTCCATATCAGGCAAAAGATCCTTGGTGTCAAATACTTCACCGGTCTTGTATTTGTTGTCAAAAGTCTGCATGAAAACTCTCATCTGCTTTGTAAAGCTGTTATTAAAGCGTTCTCTCTGCCTCGTGTTTGACAGAAAATCAGAGTTTGTGCATACCCAGCTATAATAATCTCCCGAACGTGCCATTACCTTTGCCGTTTCTTCTACGGTGTGACATTCCACTGATTTTGCAAGATAAGAGAACATATGCTGTTCGTGACCATCAGAATTGTTCATTCTGTGGTAAAGCTCAAGGATCTTGTCGCCTACTTCTCTCGGGTCTATTTTCTTACAGCCGCAAGACTGGGATATCCTCATGGTGTAGTTGACCTCTATTTTTTCAGGAAGAGGAATTCCGTTCATCATATGGTCTATGGCGTTTATTATCTTTTCGCCAAGCACATCATTGTCTACAGCCGCCGTTGTAAGACGAGGGCTGTTATACTGTTCAAGCTCGATGCCGTCAAAGCCCGTTACAATAACGTCTTCAGGCACTTTTATGCCGCGTTCTCTCAGTATGCTGCAAGCTGCTATCGCCATAGCGTCGTTTGCACATATTATCGCCTGCGGAAATTCCAAACTGCTTTCTAAAAATTTCTGCAATACTCCTTTTGTTGGCATATCCCAGAAGTCACCATAGCCAAGACGCTCAGGCTCAAATTCTATGCCGTTTTCCGCAAGCACCTTTTTGTATGCTTCTATACGCTCTTCTGAGAAAGCATTGCCCTTTACGCCAGCAATGAAATTAACTCTTCTGCAGCCGTGAAATTCGATCACATGGCGAACTATCTTTTCAAAAACGTCAGAGTAATTGAATGTCACACTGCAGCAATTATCCATTGTACTGTCAACGCATATGACAGGAACACCGTGTTCATGGGCACGCTTGCTTATCTCGTTGGAAATGCTGTCTCTTTTTATTGCCTCGGGCATTATTATAAGTACGTCAAGAATGTCATAATTTATAAGGTCAAAAATGCTTGCTTCACCATGGTTGTAGGAGCTGTTGTTATAAAGGTCGCAAAAGGTGTTGAAAAGAAGCACCTTGTAGCCCTCTTTTACACCTTTTCGGCTTATGGAAGATACTATCTCTCTCACATAGTCAGATTGTACGCATGAAGTGCAGATACCTATTATTTTATATTTCGCTGTATCGCTTGTAAACATAGCTTGCTCCTTCGTCAGGGTCATGACGACCCACCACTATCTATATAAAATAATTGTTTTTTGCTTTGATATGTGACTACTATTAGAAAATATTCACATACCGTTAATTTTACCATATCCGCATTCTAATGTCAATAGAAAACCCACAAAATTCACAAAAATCTTCTTTTTGAAAGCATTTATGCTGTTGCAAAAAATAACAGACCGACTTTCAGCTTTTTTCGCTGGAAGTCGGTCTTTGTTTATCGTAAAACATATCGGGCATGGGGCGACAAGAGGTCGCCCCTACACAAAATAGCGTATTTTATGGGCTTTTTTTATTCAGCTACCCACTGTTTTAAAGCCGCAGAAAGTCGTCTGTCGATATCCTTTCTTGTCTGCTCGCACTCCTTAGGATAGTCCTTTGCAGCCTTGAAAATAAATTTCATTACGAATTTAAGTCCCACAGGAAGTGCTTTTCTGAGCATTGTCTCAGGAAGCACAAAGTGCGTTCCATGCTCGTAAGTCAGGGCTTCGTAATCGCACTCGTGAGGGCGTTCTTTCAAGCGCTTATCCATGCGGCGGACGTATTTTCCTGCCTCCCAGAAGCTGTCGTCATCAGCACCCACCATTATAAGCTTGCCCTTGATGTTCTCAACCTTTATCATTTCTTCCTCTGTATGTTCTCTTGCCTTTTCAGAGTCAATAAAAAGGTGCGTGCTTCGTGTTATATCTCCCGAGCCTTTGGTTTCTTCTTCTATTTTGTGATAGTATTCAGGGTGGGCATAAACGAACGGCATATAGGCAAGCGGCTTGCCCTGCCATGAAAGTGTGGAAGCGTCAGGGATAGGCCATTCCTTGCAGCCGTCTTTTTCGCCCTGCTCAAAGCCCTGCCATACAAAGTCACTTGGCGTAAGACCGAAAGTGAGTGTTATGTCAGGGAAATATGAAGCTGCCACAAGGGAATCCATTCCTGCTGTACTCATTCCCATTATGCCTATCTTCTTGTTTCCATGGCTTTTGAGCCACTTTATAGCGGTCTCTATCCTTTCAAGCGGGAAGTTCACATGGCCGTAGTTCTTCACGTCAGGTGACATACACATAACGTTCACGTCATTTTGGTGAAGCCATTTTGCTCCGCACTTTGCCATAAAGTCATTAGGATCGTCGCCGAACAGACCTATCATTGCGCAGTTTGCACCCTTTGGATTTTCATAATATGTACCATAAAAACCGTCTTTCTCATTGCTAAAAAATTGTTTCTTCATAATACCGACCTTTCTAAGTTGGTTTTCTTTATAAAGTTAGATTGAGCTAACTGCATCTCAAAAAAACAGGGTAGATTACTTCGCCCTAAGCTATATTATATCACATTTTTGCTTATTTGTCAGGTGTATTAACGAAAAAAGTCAGATGTATTGTAAATTTTTGATTTTCTTAGTGTTGCTTATATATTAATAAAATGGCGGAGAACGCATTCTTTTTGCAGTTCTCCGCTACTTTTATGCCTTATTTTTTGCCGCATCTGCTGTGACAGTGTGAACAACAGCCACAGCATTTACTTTTTTCTTTTGCTTTGATATACTTATTGCCGCCGCCACTGCCCATAAAAGCAGAAGTATCACCACTATCCAGTCGGCTGTATTCATAATAACGCTCCTATCTGATATACCGCACAGCCGCAAAGCCATGCCACCATGCACTGCATTATCACAACGCCTACTGTCTGTATCCTTGAATCAAGTTCTCTCTTTATGGTTGCCACCGCCGCAACACATGGGGTGTAAAGCAGGGTGAATACGAGAAAGCTCAGTGCGGAAAGGGTGGAGAATGCTCCCGAAAGAGCAGTGCCAAGATTTGCAGTGCTTGTGTTCATCAGTACCGCCATTGTGCTTACTACCGCCTCTTTTGCAGTGAAGCCTGAAATAAGCGAGGTGGTCACTCTCCAATCTGCAAAGCCCAAAGGCTTGAATATTGGCGATATAGCCTGACCGATAAGAGCGAGCAGGCTGTCGGAGGAGTCTTTTACAACGTTGAGCTTTGCGTCAAAGGTCTCCAAAAACCATATTATGATAGTCGCAAAGAATATTACTGTGAAAGCTCTTTGTATAAAGTCCTTTGCCTTGTCCCAAAGAAGAAGTCCTACGCTTTTTGCCGAAGGAAGACGATAGTTTGGAAGCTCCATTACAAACGGCACAGGCTTGCCACGGAAAGCTGTATTTTTCAGTATCAGTGCAATTATTATCCCAAGTACTATGCCCGTTATGTATAAGCCTATCATCACAAGCGCCTGATATTTCTTGAAAAACGCAGCACAGAAAACTGCGTAAATAGGTATCTTTGCCGAACAGCTCATGTAAGGGGTAAGAAGTATGGTCATTTTTCTGTCACGGTCTGATACAAGCGTCCTCGTTGCCATTATGGCAGGCACTGAACAGCCGAAGCCTATGAGCATAGGCACAAAGCTTCGTCCCGAAAGACCTATCTTTCTAAGAAGCTTGTCCATTACGAATGCCACTCGTGCCATGTAGCCCGTGTCCTCCAGTATGGAAAGGAAAAAGAACAGCGTCACTATTATAGGCAGAAAGCTTAGAACGCTTCCAACGCCTGCAAAAACTCCGTCTATTATAAGGCTGTGTACAACAGGGTTTATGCCGTAGGCTGTAAGCCCTTTGTCTGCTAGGTCGGTGAGCTTGTCTATACCAAGGGAAAGCCAATCGGAAAGGGTCGAGCCGATAACATTGAATGTGAGGAAAAATACAAGAAACATTATCCCGAAAAATACAGGCAGTGCAGTGTATTTTCCCGTTAAAATGCGGTCTATTTTTACGCTCCGCTTGTGTTCTCGGCTCTCGTGGCATTTCACAACGCTTACGGCAACGACTTTCTCGATAAAGTCGTATCGCATATCTGCAAGCGCCGCATTTCTGTCAAGCTTTGATTCGTCCTCCATTTCCACTATGCAGTGTTCGAGAAGCTCCAGCTCGTTTTGATTAAGCTCAAGCTGATCCTCAATGTTTTTATCACCCTCAATAAGCTTTGAAGCACAAAATCTCGGCGGTATGCCTGCACGGTTTGCGTGATCCATGATAAGATGCACAACTGCGTGTATACATCTGTGTACAGCGGAATCATCTGAGCAAAAGTCTGTGACAACAGGCTTTGTCTTGTTTCGGGCAGTTTCTACAGCCTTGTCGATAAGGTCTGAGATACCCTCGCCCTTTGCCGCACTTACCGGTATGACAGGTATGCCAAGTGCGTCGCTCATCATTTTTACGTCTATCGTTCCACCGTTGGCTCTTACCTCGTCCATCATGTTTAAGGCAAGCACCATTGGCACACGCAGTTCAAGAAGCTGTAAAGTGAGATACAGATTTCGCTCTATATTGGTGGCGTCAACAATGTTTATAATGCCGTCAGGCTTTTCATTTATTATGTAGTCACGGGTGACGATCTCTTCCTGCGTGTAAGGGCGCAGTGAGTATATTCCCGGCAGATCCACCACAGTGCAGTTTTTCTGCCCCTTTATGTCACCGACCTTCTGCTCGACTGTTACACCGGGAAAGTTTCCAACGTGCTGATTAGACCCTGTAAGGGCGTTAAAAAGCGTGGTTTTTCCGCAGTTCTGATTTCCTGCAAGGGCAAATCTCATATATGGTCATTCTCCTCTGTTTTTTCTATCTCTATGTTCTTTGCGTCCTCTATCCTGAGCGTCAGCTCATAGCCTCTCAGCACTATATCAAGAGGGTCGCCCATTGGCGCACGCTTTAGCATTTTCACTTTTGTTTTTGGTATAAGTCCCATGTCGAGAAAACGCAGCCTGAGCGCACCCTCGCCACCTACCGCTTTTATCACGGCAGACTCGCCCGTTTTAAGCTTATCAAGAGTCATTGCCTTTTCCTCCATAGCTATATTTTATTCTTATGTTTCATCTAAAAGAACTTCACAAATTAAGTTTACCATGGCTAACTTTACTTGTCAATAGTATATGTCATATATTTTATTCGATTGTTATCTAAAAAATTTATTCAAATAGATAACTTTCAATTGACAACGCCAACAAATCGTGCTATCATAAAGTAAGACAAAGTACACTTTTATATTATGGGGGTGTTTTATGGATACCCGTGTGGCAATACTTGCAATAATCGCACACGATAACGGTTCTGCGCAGGAGATAAACGCAATTCTTCATGAGCATGCCGAATATATAATAGGACGAATGGGTCTGCCGTATCGAGAACGTGGCATGAACATAATAAGTGTGGCAGTTGACGCTCCGCAGGACGTTATAAATTCTCTTGCAGGCAAGATAGGCAGGCTTGAGGGAGTGACCGCCAAGACCCTTTATTCGCCGCAGTAAAAATCTAATAAATATTTGTGACCCTGACGCCGAAAACGAGTTTTCTCCTTTAAGGCGAAAGAATACACATCAAGCAGAAAACTGCACTATCGTGTGGTCTTGTTTTGCTATAGAAAAGCTGTATCCATAGGGGTATGGCTTATTTTTTTGAGAGGAGCTTTTGCAATGGGACTTAATGACGCACCAAGCGGAGAACGTATACATATAGGATTTTTCGGCAGACGAAACGCAGGAAAATCAAGCGTTGTGAATGCAGTAACAAATCAGGATCTTGCAGTGGTATCCGATACGAAAGGCACTACCACCGACCCTGTTACAAAGGCAATGGAGCTTTTGCCCCTTGGCCCTGTTGTGATAATAGATACCCCCGGCTTTGACGACGAGGGCGAGCTTGGAGAGCTTCGTGTGAAGAAAACTAAGCAGATTTTAAACAGAACAGATTGCGCAGTTCTTGTAACAGACTGCACCTTGCCCCTTGGCGACTGCGAAAAACAGCTTATCTCAATATTCAAAGAGAAAAACATACCTTTTATTATAGCCAAAAACAAAGCCGACCTGCTCACTGATATCCCAAAAGAGGAGGGCGCAGTGTACGTTAGCGCAAAAGAGAAAACAGGCATAGAGGAGCTTAAAAACGCCATTGCAAAGCTCACTGAAACAGACACCATGACAATGAAGCTTGTGGGCGACCTTATAAAGCCAGACGATATGGTGGTGCTTGTTACCCCTATCGACAGCGCTGCACCAAAGGGCAGGCTTATCCTGCCGCAACAGCAGGCCATAAGAGATGTTCTTGAAGCAAACGCCTGTGCAGTTGTGGTAAGAGAGACCGAGCTTTCAGGAGTGCTTGACAGGATAGAGAAGCCTGCACTTGTTATAACGGATAGTCAGGCTTTCGCAAGAGTTTCAAAGGATACTCCCGAGGATATCCCTCTCACCTCATTTTCTATTCTTATGGCAAGATATAAGGGCTTTCTTGACGCCGCGGTAAAGGGCGTGAAAGCTATGGACGATCTTAAAGACGGTGACAAGGTGCTTATTTCAGAGGGCTGCACACATCATAGACAGTGCGGTGATATAGGCTCTGTGAAGCTTCCGAACTGGCTGAAAGAATACACAGGCAAGAATCTTGAGATAGTGCTTTCATCAGGTCACGGCTTTCCGGAGAAGCTTTCAGACTTTGCACTTTGCATACACTGTGGCGGCTGTATGCTCGGCTCAAAAGAGCTTACCTACAGAATGAAGTGTGCTTGTGACGCAGGCGTGCCGTTCACAAATTACGGCATTGCCATTGCCTATATGAAAGGTATTCTCAAACGGAGCATAGAAGTGTTTCCGCATCTTGTAAAGGAGCTTGAAGATCACAATGGCGGTCAGAGAACTTATTGATAAATTAAACTGCGAGAAAAAGCTTTCCCACGATGAATGGGTGAAGCTTATAAAAGAATATGGCGAGGGCGACAGAGCCTATGCCGCAGAGCTTGCAAGGGGCATTTCGCAGAAAATGTTCGGCAAGGATATCTACATAAGGGGCATAGTGGAGTTTTCAAACATCTGCAAAAACGATTGCCTTTACTGCGGAATAAGGCGTTCAAACGGCAACGTGAGCAGATACAGGCTCACCGCCGAGGAGATCTTGCAGTGCTGTGACGAGGGCTACGGCTATGGCTTCCGTACATTTGTGCTTCAAAGCGGTGAGGACGCTTTCTATGACAGAGAAATGCTCTGTGGTATCGTCAGCGAGATAAAAAAACGCCACCCTGACTGTGCGGTAACATTATCCCTAGGCGAGAAAAGCCGTGAGGATTATGAAGCCCTCTTCAATGCAGGTGCAGACCGGTATCTTCTCAGGCACGAAACTGCCGACGAGGAGCATTACAAAAAGCTCCACCCAGCCGAAATGTCTTGGAAAAACCGAATGGAGTGTCTTTCAGATCTTAAAGAGATAGGCTATCAGACAGGCTGTGGAATGATGATAGGCTCGCCGTATCAGACGGCTGAGTGCATTGCTGAGGATATGGAGTTTATGTGCGGTTTCAAGCCCGAAATGATAGGCATTGGACCTTTTCTCCCACATAAGGACACTCCTTTCAGAAGCTGTCCACAAGGCTCATATGAGCTTACGCTTTTTATGCTGAGCCTTTGCAGAATAATGCTCCCCGACGTTCTTTTGCCTGCCACCACAGCCCTTGGTACTATAAACCCCAAAGGGAGAGAACAAGGGGTGCTGTCAGGTGCGAACGTCATAATGCCGAATCTGTCCCCTGTGGCAGTGAGAAAAAAATATATGCTCTATGACAACAAGATATGCACAGGTGACGAGTCAGCACAGTGCAGGGCTTGCCTTGAAAGACGAATGGAGTCCATAGGCTATAAAATAAAGATATCAAGAGGAGATCACAGATAATGATAAAGCTTGCTTTTTACGGAAAAGGCGGAATAGGAAAGTCAACGGCGGCATCAAACGTCAGTGTTGCACTTGCACAAAAAGGGCAGAAGGTCATGCAGATAGGCTGTGACCCAAAGGCTGACTCCACCATATTTCTACATGGGGGAGAGAGGATACCCACCGTTCTTGACCTTGTGCGAAAAGGCGAAAGCTTTGACCTTGAAGATATGGTAAGGGTAGGTTATAACGGTGTTGTTTGCGTTGAAGCAGGCGGACCGGTGCCGGGGCTTGGCTGTGCAGGCAGAGGTATAATCGCCGCTTTGGAGGAGCTTGAAAAAAAGGGCGCATATGAAAAATATCAGCCTGACGTTGTTATCTATGACGTTCTCGGAGACGTGGTGTGCGGAGGTTTTTCAATGCCAATGCGAAAGGGCTATGCCGATAAGGTGTTTATCATCACATCAGGCGAGAGTATGTCTGTATATGCCGCCGCAAACATCGCAATGGCGGTGGAAAATTTCAAAAGCCGTGGATATGCTTCACTTGGCGGCTTTATCCTCAATAAACGCAACGTAAAAAACGAGGAGGAAAAAGCGGCAGAGCTTGCGGCTGATTTTCACAGCTCGGTGATAGCAGAGATAGACCGAAGTGAGCTTGTGAGCGAAGCTGAGGATATGCGCAAAACTGTCATGGAAGCTTTTCCTGACAGCACTGCGGCAGAGCAGTATAGAGAATTGGCGGATAAGATAGCCGAGCTTTGCGGTATGGGAGAAGAAAAATGATAAAAGAGAGCGGCATAAATATAACGAAGGCGGCTTTTCCTGCGCCTTTTGAAAGCGGTCTTGAATATAATCCCCCCACAAGGGGCGTGTGGAATATCGTCCATACCGGTATGCTTATCCCTGAGTCACGGCAGATATTTGTCTGCGCACAGGGCTGTTTAAGGGGCGTTATCCTCACTGCGGCAGAGATGAATGCCATGGACAGAATGTCATGGGTGACTGTTTCTGAGCAGGACTTGTATGACGGCACTATGGAGCAGGACGTTATAGACGGAGTGAGGGATATAATAAACAGGCTTGAGGAAAAGCCAAAATGCGTTTTGATTTTTCTAAGCTGTGTTCACCTTTTTGCAGGCTGTGACTTCAAAATGATAATAGACGAACTTTCGGCATTGTTTCCGCAGGTGCATTTTATAGATTGCTACATGACGCCCACCATGAGAAAGTCTATCTCCCCCGACAGCCTTATGAGAAAACAGCTTTACGAGCCACTTGAAAAGTGCGAAAAGAAGCCTGAAACGGCGGCTATAATAGGCTGTGACAGAGCCACGGACGAAGCCTCCGAGCTTGTAAAAATAATAAACTCAGCAGGCTTTGAGCTTCTTGACATAACAAAGTGCAAGACCTATGAGGAGTATCTCTCCATGGCGGAAAGCTCTTTGAATATCACCTATATCCCCACGGCAAAGCCGTCAGGAGAGGAGCTTGAAAAGCGACTTGGCACAAAGCATTTGTATCTGCCCTTGTGCTACGGCTATGATGAGATAGAGGAAAATTACAGCAGGCTTTGTACCCAGCTTGGTGTGAAAGTCCCTGATTTTTCATCCGACAGGGAAGCTGCCGACAAGGCTCTTGCAAATGCCCTTGAGATAGTGGAAAATATGCCTATAGCCGTGGATTATACTGCTCTGCCAAGACCCCTTGGCTTTTGCAGACTTCTTGCAGAGAAAGGCTTCAATGTGAAGCGTTGCTACGCCGACAGCTTTTCAGAGGAGGAAAGGGCAGATTTTGAGTGGCTGAAAGCCCATTGCCACGACCTTGAAATTCTCCCTACTGTGAATGTGAAAATGGAGTTTTCACAGTGCAGTGAAAAGTATCTTGCCATAGGTCAGAAAGCAGCGTTTTTCTGCCGGACTGATAACTTTGTTGATATAGTCGCAGGGGGCGGTGGATACGGCTTCGAGGGCATAAAAAGGCTTGCAGAGCTTATGGCTGAGGGAGCAGTAAACAAAAAGGACAGACGTAGGGTGATACAACACAAGGGCTGGGGGTGTGAAAGCTGTCTATGAATGCAAAAGTGATATCCATATATGCGGCGGATACTTCGGGAGTATGCTCGGCGCTTTATGAGCTTGGTGGAATGACCGTTGTCCATGACGCTTCGGGATGTAACTCCACCTACGCCACCCATGACGAGCCACGCTGGTATGACCGCAAAAGCATGATATATATTTCTGCACTAACAGAAGCGGACGCCGTTATGGGCAATGACGGCAAGTTCATTCGTGATGTGGCAAAAGCGGCAGGTGAGCTTTCACCCAAATTCATAGCCATTTGCGGTTCGCCAATGCCTGCAATGACAGGTTTCGACTATAGTGCGGCTGCTGAGGAGATAGAGCGTGAAACAGGTCTGACCACATTTTTCGTTGATACCAACGGCACTCATTCCTATCTTCAAGGAGTAGAGGGAGCTTTCCTTAATATTGCAAAGCTTTTCTGCCGTGAGGGAAAAGAAAAGAAGGCAAATTCAGTGAATATTATTGGTGCAACACCTCTTGACTTTTCAGTGAATAAAAGCGTAAGCTCCATAAAAAAGTGGCTTTTGGATAACGGCTTTTCAGTTCAAAGCTGTTTTGCTATGGACAGCAGTCTTGATGAGATCTCTACCGCACCACAGGCGGCTGTAAGCCTTGTTATATCCTCAGACGGGATAGCTGCGGCAAAGTATCTTTTTGATACCTATGGAGTGCCATATGTTGTGGGCGTGCCTGTGGGGAAAAGCTTTTCCAAAAAGCTTTCCGCTGACCTGAAAAGAGCAGCGTCAGAGGGCGTTTGTATAAATTCCTGCGGTGAAAAAGCTGTAGAGAATGCTCATATGATAGTTGCAGGGGAAAGCGTTTTTGCTTCTTCCCTAGGGGCTGAACTTGACGCAAAAACTGTGGCGACAGTTGGCATAAGAAACAGCGAGGTGCTGTCAGGGACGGACATTTTCTGTGAGGAAGAAGCAGAGCTTGAAAAGCTTTTTTCACAGCATAAGACCGTCATAGCAGACCCGCTTTTCAGACCTATATGCAAAGGTGCAAGCTTTGTTTCACTGCCACACGTTGCTTTTTCGGGAAGATGTTTTCTTAAAGATATCCCCGATCTGATAGATAAAGATGTAAGCAAAATACTTAACCTATAAAGAGGAGGAACGTGCTTTCGCACGGATACTTTTATGATAAAAATAGCCGTTTACGGAAAAGGCGGAATAGGAAAATCCACTGTTACGGGAAACCTTGCCGCCGCATTTGCAAGTCTTGGAAAAAGAGTTATACAAATTGGCTGTGACCCAAAGGCTGACTCCACCATAAATCTTCTTGGGGGCGAGCCTGTTATGCCTGTGATGAATTATCTCAGAGAGCATGACGATGAGCCTGAGAGCATAGAGGAGATATCAAAAGAGGGCTATGGCGGAGTGCTTTGTATAGAAACAGGCGGCCCTACCCCCGGGCTTGGCTGTGCAGGCAGAGGTATAATCACCACGTTCAGCCTGCTTGAAGACTTAAAGCTTTTTGAAAAATATAAGCCTGATGTTGTGCTTTATGACGTTCTCGGAGACGTTGTGTGCGGAGGTTTCGCCGCACCTATCAGAGAGGGCTACGCTTCAAAGGTGCTTATCGTCACCTCAGGCGAGAAAATGGCATTGTATGCCGCAAATAATATAAACAGTGCGGTGAAAAACTTTGCCGACAGAAGCTATGCAAAAGTCCGTGGTATCGTCATGAATAGGCGAAACGTTGAGGGCGAGGAAGAAAAGGTCAGAGCCTTTGCAGAAAGCGCAGGGCTTGATATCGTTGCGGATATACCAAGAAGCGACGATATCATCAGATGTGAGGATAAGGGTATGACCGTCATAGAGGGCGAGCCTGACTGTCAGGCGGCAAAATGCTTTTTGAAGCTTGCCCAGACCCTTATTCAGGAGGACAACGATGACTAAAGCGTTTTATATAACAGCGGCGGAGCTTGCCCAAATGGGGAAAGACAATATCCCTGACGAGCTTCTTTCGGCAAAGCACCTTATCTACAGCTCTCCTGCAACATTGGCGTTCAATTCACCGGGAGCGCAGGGCTTTGGTGTAAAAAGAGCAGGACTTGCAGTGCCAAATTCGGTTATGCTTCTTGTGGCTCCTGCCTGCTGTGGACGAAACACCACTATGCTCAGTGCGGAAAGCGGCTACGGCGACAGATTTTTCTACCTGCTTCTTGACGATACCGATATCGTCACAGGCAGGCACCTCACAAAGATACCGAAAGCCGTGGAGGAGGTATGTCAAAGCCTTGATTACACTCCCTCGGCGGTGATGATATGTATAACCTGCGTTGACGCTCTCCTCGGCACTGATATGGACAGAGTGTGCAGAAAATCCAGCGACCGAGCAGGCGTGCCTGTTGTGCCGTGCTATATGTATGCCCTTACAAGGGAAAAGCGTCTGCCCCCTATGGCTTCAGTGCGAAAATCGGTGTATTCCCTTTTGAAACCTCGCAAGAGAAAGTCTGACGAGGTGAATATCCTCGGTTATTTCTCACCCTTGCAGGAGGATTGCGAGCTTTACAGCCTGCTGAAAAGTGCAGGCGTAAAGACCATAAGGGAGCTTTCAAGGTGCGATACTTTCGAGGAATATGAAAAAATGTCGCAGGCAAATTTTTCTCTTGTACTCAATGCGGAAGCAAGATATGCCGCCCAGCAAATGGAGCAGGAGCTTAACATACCTTTTATAGAGCTTGCGAGAGTTTTTCAGGC
Source organism: Ruminococcus sp. AF37-20 (assembly GCF_003460465.1). Taxonomy (NCBI): domain Bacteria; kingdom Bacillati; phylum Bacillota; class Clostridia; order Eubacteriales; family Oscillospiraceae; genus Ruminococcus; species Ruminococcus sp. AF37-20. The sequence goes on from NZ_QTVE01000012.1 coordinate 57,980, forward strand.
TGACAAGATATCTACGCAGTACCGTCTGCTGGGTCAGGCGATAGGAGCGGAGCTTTGCGATAAAGAGTATTATGAGCAGACCATGGCTCTTATAGATGATTTCAGAGAAAATCATAAAGGGCTGTGCTTTGCAGTGGGCGAGTTTTCAAACTGCGACCCTATAGAAATGGCATTGGCACTTATAAGATACGGCTTCAAGGTGGCGGAGATATTCGGCACTGTGGGGGAGCGAAATTTCGGCTTTGTGAAAAAGATAGCACAGCTTTCCCCTGAAACGAAGATATATTCAAATCTCTCACCCACAATGCTCTTTTATGAGCCTGACGAGAGTGTGAACGTTTATATCGGCAAGGACTGTGCCTATTATCACCCTGACATAGCAGGAGCGGACTTTAATGACGAGATCCAGCCTTTCGGCTATGCAGGTGTAAAAAAGCTGTTTTGCGACCTTGAAAAGGCGCTTGACGGGAAAGGAGCGGAGGATAAATGAAAAATCTTTTGAAGCTTTTGTCACCCTTTGCCCCTGACCAATCAGGTGCGTCGGCAGTGCTCTATGAGCTTGGAGGACTAATGGTAATATGCGACGCAGGCGGCTGTGCAGGCAACGTCTGCGGCTTTGACGAGCCAAGGTGGTTTACCAAAAAGAGCGCAGTTTTCAGCGCGGGGCTTCGTGATATGGACGCAATTTTAGGACGTGACGACAGGCTCATCGAAAAGCTCTCCAAAGCCTGCGGGCAGATATCACCTGCTTTCACCGCCATAATAGGCACGCCTGTGCCTGCTGTCATCGCAACAGATATGAGAGCGTTGAAACGAATGGCAGAGAAGAAAACAGGACTTCCTTGCATAACAGCCGAGTGTACAGGCACGAACTATTATGACAGTGGCTCAGAGCCGGTGTGGATAGAGCTTTTCAAGACCTTTGCCACTGAAAGCAAGCCTGTTCAGAAAGGCAGGCTTGGCATTATAGGTGCAACGCCTTTGGATCTTAGTATCATAGGTCACGAGAGGATAGTTGCGGAATATAAGGCAAAGGGCTGGGAGAATGTTATATGCTACGGCATGGGAAGCACCCTTGATGATGTGAAAAATGCGGCTGCGGCAGAGATGAACATAGTCTGTTCAGCGGCGGCAATAAAGGCGGCGGAGTATCTCAAAGAAAAGTTCGGCACGCCTTATGAGATAGAATATCCACAAAGCTGTCTGCCTGAGGAGATAGTGCAAAAAGCCGATAGCTTTACGGATAAAAAAGTTCTTGTGATACATAACCAAACAGCGGCTGACGCTGTGAGAAAGCTTATCACAGAAAAAAGCGGCAAGTGCATTTGCACATCGGCAACGTTTTTTATGCAGAAAAAGGAGCTTTCACAGCAGAGTGATTTTTTCCTTGCAGACGAAAGCGACCTTTGCGACAATGTTGGTGATAACTATGACGTTGTTATCGCAGACAAGGCCCTCAGACGTGTTATGAAAAATTTCAGCGGCGAGTTTATAGACTTTCCGCATTTCGGACTTTCAGGCAGACTTTTGCAGGGAGAGAGTGAAAAGATATGACAGAAGAAATTATAGAGCGTCTTGAAGAATATCTCGGCTCAGAGGAGTTTGAATATGAAGCTGAAAACTGCATGGAGGAGCTTGACGAAAGCGGTGAGGGCATAAACGCAGTTTTGCCTTTGCTTAGATTTCTGGAAAGACACCCCATGGCTGATATCAGCATGACAAGTGCCGTGGTGAGATATATGGAGCAGTTTTACGGCAGAGGTTATGAGAACATTCTCATGGACTCCGTTCGTCGCAGACCTACAGTGCATACTGTGAGAATGTTAGGCAGGCTCAGAAATGCCGCCATAGATGAGGGTCAGGACGGTGAGGAGTTTGAGGACGTGCTTATAGACGTTCTCAGCAGTGAAGCCGAGGACGAGATAAAGGACACCGTCAGGGAGCTTATCTGATGAAAACTGAGATGATTCGTGTTTATGGTATCGTTCAGGGCGTGGGCTTCCGACCTTTTGTTAGCCGTGAAGCGTCAGACCTTGGACTTTGCGGCACTGTGGCAAACAAAGGCTCTTATGTTGAGATACACGCACAGGGCAGTGAAAAGGCTGTGGAGGACTTGAAAAAAGCCCTTGAAAGCCGTCCCCCTGAGCGTGCAATGATAATGGAGATAATTTCCGCACATTTGGACGAGCCGCCTTTTGACAGCTTTGAGATAATCGACAGCGAAAAGGAAAAAGGGGATATTTTCGTATCCCCTGACATCGCTGTGTGCGAAAAATGTAAGGAAGAGCTTTTCGACAAAACAAACAGAAGATATCTCCACCCTTTTATAAACTGTACTCAGTGCGGCCCAAGGCTCACTATTATGGACTCTATGCCCTATGACAGAGTTCGCACCACAATGGCTGACTTTCCAATGTGCAAAGACTGCGAGGAGGAGTACACCGACCCTGCCACAAGGCGTTATGACGCCCAGCCTGTGTGCTGTAACAAATGCGGCCCTGAGGTCTATATCATAGGCAGTGAAAAGAAAGGCGCTGAGGCTATCACCGCCACAAGAAAAGCCGTCATGGCAGGGAAGATAATCGCTGTCAAAGGCATAGGCGGTTTTCACCTTTGCTGTGACGCAAAAAACGAGAGCGCAGTGAAAAGGCTCAGAGAGCTTAAAAACCGCCCCGCAAAGCCACTTGCCGTTATGCTGAAGGATATTTCTGCCGCAAGGTGTGAGTGCGATTTTGGCGAAGTGCAGGAAAAGCTTCTCACAGGCTGGCAAAAGCCTATCGTGCTTCTTGATAAAAAAACTAGCGGAAGCCTTTGCGAAAGCGTTGCACCCGATAATCCTACAGTGGGAGTAATGCTCCCCTATGCCCCTTTGCACCTGCTTCTTTTTGATTACGATGACGGCGTGGAAATGACCGACAGCCTTGTTATGACCAGCGGAAACGTCCGTGGCGCACCTATTTGTCGAAGCGACGAGGACGCTCTCAGCGAAATAGCAGGCTTCTGCGACCTGATATTATCACACAACAGACGTATCTTGATACGCTCAGACGATACTGTCATGGATACATTTGAGGGCAAGCCTTACATAATAAGGCGTTCAAGAGGATATGCACCACTGCCTGTTATGACATCATGCAGTGATAAAGGTCAGACCCTCGCCATAGGCGGTGAGCTTAAAAATACGTTCTGTATCAGAAAGGGAAGCCTTTATTATCTCTCTTCCTATGTGGGGGATATGGCTGATATCCGCACTGTAAAGGCGCTTGAGGAGTCAGTGAAGCGTATGTGCGAGCTTCTGGAAGCAACACCCCGAAACGTAGTCTGCGATATGCACCCCAAATACAATACAGTTGCATTTGCCGAGGGGTTTGACCTGCCTCTGAAAAAAGTCCAGCACCACTATGCTCATATCCTATCCTGCATGGCAGAAAACGACTATAGCGAAAAGGTCATAGGCGTATCATATGACGGCACAGGCTTTGGCACAGACGGCACCATATGGGGAGGAGAGATACTTCTCTGCGACCGCACAGGCTTTGAGCGTATGGGAAGCATAAAGCCCTTCATGCAGGTGGGTGGCGATCTTTCCTCTAAAGAGGGCTGGCGTATCGCCGCAATGATTGCAGGCTCAGCCTATGGGGAAAGGGGCGGAGAGATCTGTGAAAAGCTTGGTATTTGTACAGCGAAAGAGTACAAGCTTCTGTCCATAATGGCAGAGAAAAAAGTAAACGCAGTAAGCTCCACAAGCGCAGGACGGCTTTTTGACGCCGCTTCTGCGGTGCTTGGCATAAGGCGTTCTTCTACCTTTGAGGGCGAAGCTTCCATGGCGTTGCAGTTTGCGGCAGAAAAATTCAGCCGTGAGCCTTTCGGTATTTACGAGCCTATGGAAAAGCTCACTGCCGAAAAAGAGGGCAGGATAATGCTCTGCACTCAGGCACTTGTCAAAAGGCTTTGTGAGGGGGTGCAAAATGGCGAGGACAAAAACCGCCTTGCCTATGAGTTCCACGCACTTCTTGCGGACATGACCGCACAGGCGTGCAGGACCATAAGCGAGAGAACAGGCGTAAAGGTCTGCGCTTTGAGCGGGGGAGTTTTTCAGAACAAGCTTCTGCTTAAAATGGTGAAGTGCCGTCTTGAAAAAATGGGACTTAGAGTGCTTATCCACAGCCTTGTGCCTGCCAATGACGGTGGTATAGCTTTAGGGCAAGCGTTTTATCTGAATGAGGAATGAGGAGTGAGGAATGAGGAATGAGGAATGAGGAGTGAGGAATTAAGGTATCGCCTGCGGCGATGATTTTCTTATTCTGTAGGGGCGACCTTTGGTCGCCTGAGACTGTTGAAAAATACCAAAATAACAGGCGAACGCTGTTCGCCCCTACATATAAACAGCGTATTTACGCCAATTGTAGGGGACGGCGCCCTCGACGTCCCGCTTTTGTCGAACTTTTTCAATGAGCTGGGGCGACCTTGGGTCGCCTGTGTATCTCATTTCTGATTTTGTTATATAGATTAAATTTTTTTTGGAGGTATTGATATGTGTGTAGGTTTATCTGCAAAGGTAGTAAGTGTAAACGAGGGCACTGCTGTTATTGACGCAAGCGGTGCAAAAAGAGAGGTATCTGCTGACCTTATCGACGATCTCGAGGTAGGGGATTATGTCATGGTACACGCAGGGGTGGCTATCGCAAAGATAACCTCTGACGATAGCGAAGAAACTGACGAGATAATGGAGAGTATCCAATGAACACTATAGAAAATGCAAAGGAGATAATAAGCTCCTACAAACGTGATGACGGCAAAAAGCTTCGCATAATGGAGGTCTGCGGTACTCACACCCATGAGATTTTCAGGCTTGGCATAAGAAAGCTCCTTCCTGAGAGCGTTGAGCTTATTTCAGGTCCTGGCTGTCCTGTGTGCGTTACCCCCATTGGCTTTATCGACGAGGCTTGTATGCTCGCTCTTGAAAAAGGTGCGGTGATATGCACTTTCGGCGACCTTATAAGAGTTCCCGGAACAGAAATGAGCCTTGCAGGAGCAAGGTCAAAGGGCGCTGCGATAAAGACAGTCTATTCTCCCATTGACGCAGTTTCATATGCCGAAAGCCATAGAGATGAGCAGGTGGTATTTCTCGCCGTCGGCTTTGAAACCACCACCCCTTCAGCCTGCCTTGCAGTAGAAAAAGCGAAAAAGCTGGGGCTTGAAAACTTCTCTATTCTTGGTGCAAACAAGACCATGCCAAACGCTTATAAGGCTTTGGAGGGAAGTGCAGACGCATTTTTGTATCCCGGTCACGTCAACGCTATCACAGGCACAGCCGTGTGCGAGGAGCTTGTGAAAAAGGGCGTTTCAGGCGTTGTTACGGGCTTCACGGCTGCTGAACTTCTTACGGCTCTTGCTGTTACCATAGAGCTTTCTCAGCGTGGCGAGCCGTTTTTCAGAAACTGCTATCCTAGAGTAGTAAAGCCCGAGGGCAACCCTGCCGCCATAAAGCTTATGGGAAAGGTCATGACCCCCTGCGACAGCGAGTGGCGTGGACTTGGTATCATACCAATGTCAGGCATGATACTCCGTGACGAGTATGCTGACTTTGACGCACGAAAGAAATTCTCTCTGCCGAAAATAACAGGCAAGCCAAACCCAGCCTGCCGCTGCGGAGATGTTTTGCAGGGCAAGTGCAAGCCCTCAGACTGCAAGGTTTTCGGCAAGGTCTGTACACCGCTGCACCCTATAGGTGCGTGCATGGTGTCAAATGAGGGCGCTTGCTCGGCATATTATCAGTATGGCAATTTGTAAAATAAACTATCCGAAAAGAGGAATAATTATGACAGACAAATTTGTTACCCTTGCCCACGGCGCAGGAGGAAAGCAGACCTCCGAGCTTATCGACCGTGTGTTCAAGGAGCATTTCGCTAACCCTGACCTGACCGCCGACGATGCCGCCGTGCTTTCCATGGAAAAGGGCAAGATAGCATTCACCACAGACGGCTTTATAGTTTCCCCATACGAATTTGCAGGAGGAAATATCGGCAAGCTAAGTATTTGCGGCACTGTGAACGACCTTTCCTGCATGGGCGCAAAGCCTTTGTATCTTTCCTGTGCTTTCGTTATCGAGGAGGGCTTTCCAATGGATAAGCTTGAGGAGATAGCCGCCGCAATGGCAAAGACCGCCAAGGAAGCAGGTGTCGAGATATGTGCAGGTGACACAAAGGTGGCAGGAAAAGGTCAGGTGGACGGCGTTTTCATTACCACTACGGGTATAGGCAGGATAATGGACAACGCTAACACCTCAGGCAAGCTTGCCAAAGCAGGCGACGCCGTTATAGTGTCAGGTGATATCGGCAGACACGGCTGTACCATACTTTTAGCTCGTGACGAGTTCGGCATAGAGGCAGACGTAACAAGCGATTGTGCACCCCTCTGGGCAAACGTAAAAGCAATGTTCGACGTTACAAACGATATCCACGTTATCCGTGACGCAACAAGAGGCGGTGTAGGCACTGTTCTTTACGAGATAGCAGGTCAAAGCGGCGTTGGAATAACCTTAGATGCAGCGAAAATACCTGTTGCGGACGAGGTGAAAGGCGTGTGCGGTATGCTGGGCTTAGAACCATTGTATCTTGCCTGCGAGGGCAGACTTGTTATATTCGCACCAAAGGACAAAGCGGAGGATATCGTTTCTGCCCTTAGAAAGTGCAAAAACTCAGAGAACGCCGCAATCATAGGCGAGGTCACCGAAGATAACGCAGGCAGAGTTGTAATGAAAACAGAGATAGGCTCACAGACCCTTCTTCCACAGCCTGGCGGAGAGCTTTTGCCTAGAATTTGCTGATATCAAATAATGTATGGGAGCAGCGCAATTTCTGCTTGGCAGAAATACGACGTCCCGTTTAGCGTTTGCCTGTTTTCCATGAATTTCTGCACTGTTACATCGTAGGGGCGAACAGTGTTCGCCCGCCTGATTTTCTCGCAAACTTATGTTGAAAGCCGCATTTGGGAATATTGAGCCAAAAATTGCGTGGATATCATGAGTTTGTCAGGCAAACAAAACGGGCGAACACTGTTCGCCCCTACATATATGGAATATAAAAAAGCGGAACTGTTCAGCATGATTTGAACAGTTCCGTTTTTTATCTGTAAGACCCTATCGCCTCAATAGTCTTTGCTATATCCTCGTCACTGTGAGCATAGGAAACGAACATCGCCTCGAATTGCGACGGTGCAGTGTAAATGCCGCTTTGAAGCATATGGCGGTAGTATCTGCCGTAGCTTTCCGTGTTGCAAGCCCTTGCCTCATCATAGCTTTTCACTCTCTCGTCATTGAAAAACACCGTCATAAGCGAACCACAGCGATTCACGTTCAGACCCTTTTCCCTTATGGCATTCTCTATCATAGCCGACTTTCTGTCAAGCTCCTCATAGAAGTTTGGTATGCTTTCTATCTGCCTGATAGTTTCTATTCCTGCCGCTACTGCGCATGGGTTTCCCGACAGCGTGCCTGCCTGATACACAGAGCCTAGCGGTGCAACGCACTGCATTATCTCAAGCTTTCCCCCATAGCAGGCAAGGGGCATTCCTCCCCCCACTATCTTGCCAAGGGTAGTCATGTCAGGGGTAACTCCGAAATATTTTGAAGCTCCCCCATCTGAAAGCCTGAAGCCCGTTATAACTTCGTCAAATATAAGCACAGTGCCGTGCTTTTTCGTTATCTCTCTGAGAAATTCAAGAAAGCCCTTTTCAGGCGGAACAACGCCCATGTTTGCCGCACATGGCTCAACAATAAGTGCGGCTATCTCGCTGCCGTATTCCTCAAAAAGCTTTTCCACAGAAGCATTGTCATTGTATTTTGCAAGAAGCGTGTCCTTTGTGCAGCCCTCTGTCACTCCTGCACCCGATGGGATAGCCTGCGTCATAAGTCCAGAACCTGCCTTTACAAGCAATCCGTCCGAGTGACCATGATAACAGCCCTCGAATTTTATTATCTTGTCCCTGCCTGTGAAACCTCTTGCGGCTCTTATTGCACTCATCACTGCCTCAGTACCTGAGTTTACAAGCCGGAGCATTTCCATAGACGGAAAGTGCTTTTTTATAAGCTCCGCCAAGGTTATCTCGCCCTTGTGGCAAGCACCGAACGTAAGCCCCTTGGCGCAGGCGGCTTTCACAGCGTTTATCACAGGCTCACAGCAGTGACCGAGAATGTTCGGCCCCCATGAGCATACATAGTCGATAAACTCGTTTCCGTCCTCGTCCCATATCCTTGACCCTTCCGCATGGTCGATAAAAAGCGGAACAGTGCCAACCGCCTTGCAGGCTCTAACAGGGCTGTTCACTCCACCGGGCATAAAACCGCAGGCAGTTTTGTAAAGCTGTTCAGACCTTGAAGTGTTCATTACTTGTCCTCCTTTATCCATTTTGCGGCGTCAAGAGCATGGTATGTTATTATAATGTCCGCACCTGCACGCTTTATAGCAGTGAGATTTTCAAGAACGATACGCTTCTCGTCTATCCAGCCAAGCTGTGCCGCCGCTTTTACCATAGAGAACTCACCGCTTACGTTGTATGCCGCAATCGGCAGATCATATCTGTCCCTAGCGGCTCTGAGGATATCAAGATAGCAAAGCGCAGGCTTCACCATTACCATGTCAGCCCCCTCCTCAATATCGTCCTCTATTTCACGGAGAGCCTCACGTCCGTTGCAAGGATCCATCTGATATGACTTTCTGTCGCCAAAGCATGGTGCAGATTCTGCGGCGTCACGGAACGGAGAATAATATCCCGAAGCAAATTTTGCACTGTATGACATTATAGGAATATCAGTAAGAGCATTCTCGTCAAGCGCCGCCCTTATTGCCGCAACTCTGCCGTCCATCATGTCGGAGGGTGCGATAATATCAGCACCTGCATTTGCAAGGCTCACCGCCATTTTGCACAGAAGCGGCAAAGTGCTGTCATTGAGTATCTTGTCGCCCTTGACAACTCCGCAGTGTCCATGGCTGGTGTATTCGCAAAGACAAACGTCTGCAATAATAAGTAGGTCAGGATAATGCTCTTTGATGTATCTTATTGCCTGCTGTGTAACACCCTTGTCATTGTAAGCCTCCGTTGCAAGCTCGTCCTTTTTCTCTGGTATGCCGAAAATAAGCAAGCCCGATATACCGCTGTCTGCTATCTGTGGCAATATCTGCTCCAGATCGTCGATAGAATACTGATAAACTGTTGGCATAGAGTCAACAGGCTTCATGATGTCATTGCCCTCTGCCACAAAAATCGGGTAGATAAAGTCTGCCACATTTAATCTTGTTTCGCAAACCATTCTTCTCATTGCCGGGGTTGCCCTTAATCTTCTGAATCTTCGCATTTTATCTTCCTCTCACTTATCTGAAAGTATCTTTTGTATTATTCCCTCTGCCGTGCTTTCCGTTGGAAGCAGAGGGCCATTTATACCGTATTTTTTAAGCTCTGCCGCCGTCACTTCGCCTATGGAGATACACTTTGTATTCTCTGATAAGCTTCCTCCGCCATGGAAAAAGCTCCTCACTCCGCCTGCACTGGCAAACACAGCGTAGTCATCATCTATCTTCTCACCTGTGCTGTAAACAGGCTCGTAAATATGAACATCATCAAAGTTCAGCCCTTTTTCAGACAGGGGCTTAACAAGCTCCGTCGACCCCTCCGAGGAGCGTACTATAAGAAGCTTGTCCTCACAAGTAAGAGTGTCCGAGAGCATATTTCCAAGAGCCACGCTGTTGAATTTTTCAGGCATTATGTCTGCATAAAGCCCAGCCTTTTCAAGCTTCGCCCCAGTGCCTTTGCCTATGATAGCTATCTTAACTCCCCTTAGCTTTCTTATGTCAATACGGCTTTCTCTAAGCCTTTTCAAAAATATCTCCGCACCATTTGGACTTGTAAGAGCAACATGGCTGTAAAAGCCCTCTGAAAGCCGTGAAAAAGCTTTTTCCGTGACCTCATCGTGCAGCTCCCTAAGCTCAAATCCGCCGCAGCGGTGAGCATAAGCCCCAAGGGCATTGAGCGACTTTATAAGCCGCCTTGAAAGCCCCTTTGTGGCAGTGACAGCCACAGAAACTCCATAAAGCGGCGGCAGGTAGGTAGGCGAAAGATCAAGCCCGGCGGTTTCTCCAACTATTATCACCGCAGGCGCAGGCAGATCCTCTCGCCCCACCTTTTCAGCAATGTCGCCAAGACAGCCTTTTACAGCCCTCTGCTCAGGGGTAGCCCCCTTTGATATCACCGCCGCAGGAGTATTTTCGCCCATGCCGTTTTCAATGAGCCTGCCTGCTATCTCAGGGAGATTTCTAAGCCCCATAAGAAAAATAAGCGTTCCACCGCATTTTGCATAGCTTTCAAAATGCTCAGGGAGCAGGTCGTCCGCAGTGTGACCTGTTATAACATGAAAGCTCCTTGAAAGTCCCCTGTGGCTCACCGGTATACCTGCAAGCTCAGGCACTGCCACCGAGGAAGTCACCCCCGGTATAAGGCTGTATGGTATGCCTGCGGCTTTGAGTGCAGTTATCTCCTCGCCCCCTCTGCCGAACACAAAAGGGTCGCCGCCTTTGAGCCTGAGAACAACACCGCCCTCTGCGGCTTTTTCCACAAGAAGCGTGTTTATCTCCTCCTGCGTGGAGCTGTGTCTGCCTGCACGCTTGCCAACGCATATTTTCTCCGCACCGTCCTTGCAGAAGTCAAGCAAACGGCTGTCTATAAGGCTGTCATATATCATCACGTCACAGCTTTTCAGAGCCTCATAACCTCTCATTGTGATAAGGTCATAATCTCCACAGCCTGCCCCTGTTATTATAACTCTGCCGCTCATAGCTTATCAGTCAGCTCCTTAACAAGTTCAAATCTTTTTTCTATCTCTTTTTCGCCCTGAGCAAAATGCCCCTTGCCGTCTGAAACAGTGAGAGATATCTTTTCCCCGTTTATCTCGCTGTATGCCCCCACAGGCACAGTGCAGTCCGCACCCAGAAGTCTTATCACCTCACGCTCGGTTTCAAACCTCAGCATAGTTTCCTTGTGTGATACCTGCGAAATTACCTCAGCCGCCTTGCTCTCCTTTGCACATTCCACTGCAATTATAGCCTGACAAGGTGCAGGCAAAAGCTCCCAAGGCTCAAACTCTTTTACCCCGTATTCCGAAAGGGAAAGTCCCAAACGCTCCGTTCCTGCCGCACAAAGTATTATGCCGTCATAAAGCCCATCAGAAAGTTTTTTAAGCCGTGTCCCAACATTGCCTCTTATATCAGCAAACTTTGCGTTGGGATAAAGCCTTGCAAAGCCCCCACGTCTACGCTGACTTCCTGTGCCAACAGTGAAAACATCAGAATCGTTAAATACAACGCCTTTTTTGGTCACAAGCATATCACGATAGTTCCCACGAGGGCAAACTCCCGATATCTCCAGCCCCTCGCCCAGCGTAACAGGCAAGTCCTTTGCACTGTGTACAGCAAAGTCTATCTCTCCGCTTTGCAAAGCCTGTTCTATCTCCGTGACGAACACACCCTTGCCGCCTATCTTGTCAAGAGGTCTGTCAAGCTGTCTGTCGCCCTTTGTGGTGAAGGTGACTATCTCGGTATCACACTCAGGAAAAGCCGCCTTTATCATGTCAAGTACCATATAAGTCTGCGCCATTGCAAGTGGACTTTTTCTTGTGCCTGCTCTCAGTTTCATTTTCGCTCCTTTATCATCTCTATAAGCTGTTCCTCTGTTGGAAGCACGTCACTTTCAAGGCATTTTTTCAGAACCTCTGTCATAGCCTTTTTCCTAGCCTGCTCCGTGGATATATTTTCAAGGGCATAGTCACGGACTTTTCCCATGACATTGCATATATCCCCAAGCCTGCCCTCTGTCTGCGATTGGATCGTCTTTCTCAGGTGAGAAGCAAGGGTAGGGCTTTTTCCGCCTGTTGAAATGCCAATGCACACGTCCCCCTCTGTAACAATGGCAGGGAAGAAGAACGTACAGCTCTCAGGGTCATCAACTGCGTTGCATGGAATGTGCCTTTGCCTGCAAAGTTGAGAAATGTGCCTGTTTACACCTCTGTCCCCTGTGGCAGTTATCACAAATGTACTGCCGTCTATGTCGCTGTCCTTAAAAGCACGCTCAAAAAGTGTTATCATGCCCCTGTCTGCAAGTTCTCTTATCTCACCGCAAGCTTTTGATGCCACCACTTTTATTATAGGCGAAAAGTCAAGAAGCTTTTCGACCTTTCTCAAAGCTACCTGTCCGCCACCCACCACAAGGCATGGCATATTATCAATATTCGCAAAAAAAGGAAAGTATGGCATTGTCATTCTCCGTATTCTTTTATTACTTCTATAACCTTGCCGAAAGTCTGTGAATCAAGCTCCGACTTTAGCCTGAAAAACAGCTCTTTCGCCGAAACCTCGCAAAGTCTTCTGTCAAGGTTCTCAAACTGCGGAAGAAAATCATGGAACATAAGCTGCTTTTCAAGCTCGTCAGTTTCCTCGTCAATGATAAGCTTCGACCTCTCCACGCTGTCAAGCTTTTTGAGATTGTTTTCTTTGGCAAGCTCCGTGAAAAAGTCCATGTCTATAAGCCTAGCCTCTGCAAGCTTTTCCACGGCAGGGTCAATATCTCTCGGCACTGCAAGATCAATAAAAAGCCTGTTTTCATTATTACTGAGCATATCCGCCGTAACAGTATAGTGGGGGCTTGAAGTCGCCGAAATTATGCAGTCACATTCGCCAATGCGCTCATATCTCTTTTCGTATGGTATAATCTCAAGCTTTGGATCGTCTGAAATATATTCCAGTGCATTTCTGTGGGAACGTGCCGTTGCAAGCACAGTTACGTTCTTGTATGAAAGAAGATTTTTCAAGACCAGCGAGCCTATCTCACCGCTCGCTCCAAGAAGCATCACCCTGACATTATCCTTATAATGTGCCGCTTCCTTAGCCGCAAGAGTAGCCGTGGAAACGGAAGTCTTTGAAAGCTCCGTCTCCGTCTTTATTTTCTTTGCACAAGCGATAGCCCCTTGAAATATCATGTTCACCTCAGAGGAAAGCCCAATGCGCTCCCTTGAAAGATCATATGCACGGCGAACCTGTCCAAGTATCTCGTCCTCACCTATGACCGCAGACTCTATACCGCAGGCAACGCTGTAAAGCCTTTTTACCGCCGTCTTGTCCGTGAATATCATGACCTTGCGTTTGAACTTTGCGATCTCCACTCCGCTTTGTTCGCAAAGAAGCCTTATGCCCTCCTCAGGTGTTCCGCAAAAGTAAAGCTCCGTCCTGTTGCAGGTGCAAATAAGCACAGGTGAAAGGTCCTTTACGTCAAAAAGCAGCTTTTCACACTGAGTGCTGTCAAATGTGAAAAGGCTGCGAAAGGCTTGTCCGCAAAGCTTGTGATTTATGCTTATGCAGGTGAAATTTTTCATTTTTCTGTGTTATCTCCTGACTTTTCGGGATAAAGTGCGTCATAGTCAAGCTTGGTGAATCTGTGATATGTTATGCCGCCCAGATCGTCCTGCAAACAGTATCTACAGCCGTCAGGCTTTCCATCTGGAAAGTATGCAAGCAGGTCAAATTCATCGTCAGGTGCAGCAGTTATAACGGCGTTCTTATTGTACTTTCTGAATATCTCAGCCGCTCTTTCAAGAGAACACTCCTCTTTTACCGCTCCGATAAACTCCACAAGAAACGGGCTTGCCTCCACCTTTTCGTGGATAGCCCTCACGCTCTCCTCCGATACCGTAACAGCTATCCTGCCGTCCTGAGCAAGCGAAGCCTTGCATGAAAGTATCTCGCTTTTGTATTCATCTATGGCTTTTATCATTTCCTCAGCCGTAAGCTCGCCCCTTGTTATGGCGTTGAGTGAGTCAAGAGGATAAAAAAGCGTCACCGCATTAGGGGTAAACCCAAGCTTTATCTGCGACTCTTTTATAGTATCGGTTATATTCTGTTCAAGCTTTATAAGCTCTGTCATGAAAATTCTCCTTTATACATAATTCCTATAGGCTTTGTATTTTTTTATAATATCACATATTTCTCATGTTGTCAACCTTGTTTCCTCGCCTATATATTTTTTCAGTGCATTGATATAAAATTCCGTCAGTGGATTAGAAAGTACCTTTTTGTGAGTAACTATGCCAATGCGCATTGAACCCTCCGCTTCAAGGGGAACAGCTACGATATCACTGCCGTTGAGCTTTTCGTCAATAACACCGCTGCAAATGGTGTAGCCGTTAAGACCGATAAGAAGATTAAAAAGGGTCGCACGGTCACGGACACGGATATTCTTTGGTCGCTTTATGGTGCTGAATATCTCCTCCGAGTAGTAGAAAGAGTTGTATTCCCCCTGCTCAAAGGATAAATAAGGGTAGGGGAGCAGGTCGTCAAGAGTCACAGACTTTTTCTGTGCGAGGGGATTTGCAGAGCCGACAAAAACGTGTGGCTTTGCAGAAAAAAGCTCCGTGAATTTAAGCTCTTTGGACTTTATCTCCTTTGAAAGCACAGGCTCGTTGAAATCGTTGAGATAGAGTATGCCAAGCTCGCTTTTCATTCTCGCCACGTCCTCGATTATCTCGTGGGTCTGCGTCTCACGAATGCTGAAATCATATTCATCTCCGCCAAACTCTTTTATAAGGTCAACAAAAGCGTTCACTGCAAAGGAGTAATGCTGAGTGGATATGCAAAACTGCCTTTTGCCGTGTTGTTTTCCGCAGTATTTTTCTTCAAGAAGGCTCGCCTGTTCAAGCACCTGCCTTGCATAGCCCAAAAAGACTTCACCCTCTTTTGACACCGTTATGCCCTTGTTTGTGCGTATGAATATAGTGATATTCATTTCCTTTTCAAGCTCACGGATAGCGTTGGTAAGACTAGGCTGAGAAATAAAAAGCGACTGTGCCGCCTCGCTGACAGTACCTTTCTCCGCCGTAGCCACCACATATTTAAGCTGCTGTAAGGTCATATCTCCACCCCTTTTCAGATATATCCTTATTATATAGCGTATTTATGAAATTTTCAACCGAAACAGGTCATACAAAAAACACGCCCCCGAGGGAGCGTGCCTTTTTTTACCGTCATATTATTTCAGTGCGTTTCCGTCGCTGAATGCCTGACCTACCTTTTCGCCAACAACATAATAGCCGTGATTTACAGGCTCGTATGTTATAGGTCTGAACTTTGTGAGATCAATGCTGCCCTTGTCGTCAAGAACGCTTTCGTCAGCAGCAATGTTTACTATCCTGCCAAGAACGTTGCCCTCTTCTGTGAATCTAACAAGCTCACATTCCAGAACAACAGGAAGTTCGTTGATAACAGGTGCGTCAACAAAGCGGCTCTTTTCTGTTGTAAGACCCGACTTTGCCATTTTGTCAGCAGTGTTGTTTGCAGATACTATACCAACATAATCGCAAGCCTTCAAGTTAGCAGCGTCAGCAAAGCTTACCGTGAAAGCCTTTTTCTCCTTGATGTTCTTTGTGGTCTTGTGGCTCTCGCTAAGGCAAAGCTCCACCATGTCAGCACCGTAAAGACCGCCCCATGCAGCGTTCATAGCGTCTGCATTTCCGTTATTGTCATATGTGCCTACAATAAGAACAGGCAGTGGATAAAACCAAGGGTTCTTACCAAAATCTTTTTTCATTGAGGATTCCTCCTAAAATTTATTTCTTCTCGTCAAGCAGAACAACGTTCTGCGGCGGGTTTTTGTCTATCGCTCCCACTGTGTAGTGCGGAACATAAAGCTCCTCCAAATAGGCTATATCTTCATTTGTGAGCTTTACATCAAATGCACCTGCGGCGTCGTCAAGATATCTCGTCTTTGTCGCTCCTATTATCGGTGCACAAACGCCCTTTGCCCATTGCCATGCAATAGCCACCTGCGACATTTTGCAGCCGTGCTTTTCAGCGACCTCTGCCACATGCTTTATTATCTGCTCGTCATACTTTTCCATGCGGTCATATTTGCCCATGGCAACACGGTCGGTCTTGCTCCTGAGCGAATCAGAACGCCATTGTGGCCTTGCAAGATGCCCTGCCGCAAGAGGACTGTATGGCATGAGCGAAACGTTCATCTGCCTGCATATCGGTATAAGTTCCTTTTCGTCCTCTCTGTAAAGCAGATTGTAGTGGTTTTCCATAATCGAAAACTGCGCCCAGCCATTGTCCCTCGCCGCTACCTGCATATTGTGGAATTGATAACCATACATCGCAGACGCACCAAGTGCCCTTACCTTTCCTACCTTAACAAGCCCGTCAAGAGCCTCCATTGTTTCCTCTATAGGCGTGTCATAGTCAAAGCGGTGAATGATGTAAAGGTCAAGATAGTCAGTACCCAGCCTTTTGAGCGTGCCGTCAATCTCACGTTCTATAGCAGCTTTGGATAGCCTGCCCTCGTTGAAGTATACCTTTGAGGCAATTACCACCTTGTCCCTCTGTGTTAGCTTTTTCAGTGCCTTGCCTAAATATTCTTCGCTCGTGCCCTGCGAGTAGCAGTTTGCAGTGTCGAAAAAGTTTATCCCAAGATCAAGAGCGTGGGAAATGACCTTCTCGCTCTCACCCTCGTCAAGGGTCCAGTCATGCATAGTGCCTGCCTTGCCGAAACTCATGCAGCCTATGCACAGCTTTGATACCGCAATGTTCGTGTTTCCAAGCTTTGCGTATTCCATTATTCTGCCTCCTTTGTCAAATCCCCAAAAGTCTTTTCACTTCCGCAATGGTTATCTCGTAAGCCGTAGGAAAGGAGTATTTCACCCCCGCCAGTTCCATGGCCTCACGCTGTTTGTCAGTCACAGAGGTGTAAGGATAAATGCCGAACATAAAAGGGAAGAATGAGTATATAAAATCGTGTATATCCCCCTCCGTCATGTCAGGGAAGAAGTGCATAAGACATAGCCGTACCTCCTCCAAAGCCTGCCCATACGCCACCTTGAATTCCACCAGCCTCTCCATCCGGCTGTGCTCCTCCATGTCATAGTGGTTCATGGAAAGCAGCTTTAAAAGCGTCCCACGCTGAGAAAGCGAAAAAGCAAGCTCGTGAGCAAACGTCCCCTTGTTCATGACATCATTTTCCTCACGGAGTTTTTTCAGTTTCCCCGTCCAAAGTTCATATTCCCTCTGCATAAGAGCGAGAAAAATCTCCTCCTTGGTGTGAAAATAGTTGTATACCGACGTTCTCGTAAAAGACGTTGCGTTACCGATCTCTTTTATAGTAATGTCCCTGAAATTCATTGTCTGATAAAGCTTTTCGCAAGCGTTTATTATCTCGTCCTTTCTGGCATTAGTCAGCTCCTGTGACCCCTTCGGCATTTTTTTACCTCCCACGCTCTATTCTGACACAACGTCAGAATATCCTTTGCACCCATTATACCACCATTCTGACACCGTGTCAATAGTCCGCCTTGACTTTTCACCTATCTTTCACATTTCAAGACCCTGCCAAAGCACATAACAAAAAAGAGCAAGCTCCCCAAGCTTGTTCTTTCCATTTATAAAACCCATATACATAATATCAAATTCCTGATATCCTCAAGATATTTCTGCTCATCTTCCTCAAAAATATCCTTATCCCCCAGGCCGAACACCTTCTGCACAACTTATCGCGCCGCCATTTCTGCGGTGTATATCTTGCTCTTATCCATTGTATCAAGTCCTTTCTTTTTGTGTTGCTCTTATCATACCACCCACCATGGGTAAAATTTCGGATATTAAAAACTTCTGCTATGTCCACATTTTTGAACATTCCGAGTGCTATAATGCAGATACAGACGAAAAACAAGAATGAGAAAAGACCACGGAGGCGGATTTTTATGCGTTGTTACAGAGCAAGATGTATACTCGAAGAGTCTATTATCAGAAGAACAAGAGATAATGAAGAAGAGTACGATGCATTCTTTGATGAGAAAAACCAGCTTATAAACGAGTTCAATGAAATGGCACGCACCATGCCCAACAGAAGCTGTGCCTTTATATCAAGCGCCGTAAAAGATCAGGCGACCATAGGGGTAATGATGACAGACATTGAAGCCGACGTGAAAGCCTATGTAAAGAACTTCTTTTCATTTATAAAGCTTGAGTGCGTGGATATAAATTTTGAGGAAATAACAGTGGAAACGTTCAAAAGAATGATCCCCAACGGCTATCATGATAATTTCAAGTTCGATGAAGACCTGCTGAATGACTATGAACTGGACGACCTGTTCAGTAACTATAGAAGATCGTACATAAGCGAAAATATCACAAAGACCATTGATAAAAAAGACGCTCTCGCCGTAGCAAAAAAATATCTCTGCTCAGATACCTTTGAGCCTGAGCTTAAGAGAATATTCAGAAAGAACAGCGTCGGTGTCACAAAAGGCATACCGGTACATTATTTAGTCCAAAGCGATAATGCCCATAGGCTTGCCGATACCCTTGTAAGCTCCCTGTATTCAAATAACAGACTAGGCTGTGCAAGATATACCGTCCTCGACCTTTATAATTTATCAGCCCGAAGCTCAGATATCCGTGAACTGTTCCGTGTCTGCAGCGGCTCTACCATCATAATGAATTGTTGTGGTTTAAAGTGTACCAACAGCGATAATTGTACAGCCGATGAAACTATCCCCGATATCCTCTTTGACCTCATCAATGTCTACAAAAACGAGATACAGTTTATTTTTACCTTTTCAAATGACGGACCTTCTCTCCCTGACGCTGTGGAAGAAAAGCTCGGCGCTATCACATTCGTGAAGCTTGCGGACGATACAGTAGAAAACGAAGATGCACATAAATATCTCAGAAAGCTTTGCAGAGAAGAGAATACCTCCTGCGATAAAGACCTCCTTTCCCTTTGCGCAAAGGATACACCATATAGAGCAAGCGAGCTTATGGGTATGTACGATACTTGGTATTCAAATGTCCTGAAAACAAAAATCTATCCCCAGTATTCAAATTTCAAAAAGCTTTATGACAGGGAAGAAGCCAAGGAGATAAAAGGCTCTGCCTACAGCGAGCTTCAGGAGCTTATCGGACTTGATTCCGCCAAAAGCGTTATCGAAAAGGCGATAACATATTCAAAGTCGCAGAAAATTTTTGCCGATAAGGGCATGAAAGAAAGCCGAACAGCCATGCATACGGTGTTCACAGGCAACCCCGGCACAGCAAAGACCACGGTTGCAAGGCTGTTTGCAAGAATACTCAAAGAAAACGGCGTGCTTTCCAAAGGCGACCTTATCGAGTGCGGACGTTCCGACCTTGTTGGAAAATATGTTGGCTGGACAGCCGTTCAGGTGAAGAATATGTTCAAGAAAGTTAAAGGCTCAGTGCTTTTTATCGACGAAGCCTATTCCCTCTGCGATGACCGTTCAGGCTCTTACGGCGACGAAGCCATAAACACTATCGTGCAGGAAATGGAGAACAACCGTGACGATATGGTAGTCATTTTCGCAGGCTATCCAAAGGAAATGAACGACTTCCTCGACCGCAACCCTGGTCTGAGGTCAAGAATAGCGTTCCATGTCAATTTTGAGGACTATACCGCCGAGGAGCTTCTTAGTATCGTCCATCTTATGGCTAAAAACAATGAACATAAGCTTGCCGACGACGTTGACGAAACGCTCCTGCCTTTTCTTGAAAGGGTCTGCAAGAAGCCGAATTTCGGCAACGGCAGATTTGCAAGAAATCTTATAGAGGGAGCACTGTTCGGTCAGGCGCTCAGGCTCACAAGACAGAATTTCAGTACCATGACAATGGACGATATCGTGACTCTAAAAGCCCGTGACTTTGATCTCACCGAGGACGATACCCTCGAAGAAGAGCCAAAGCATATAGGATTTAACAGATAAAGATATGAGTATAGACCAACAGACCGCTATATCCCCGACCTGAACACCGCCAAGTGCTTCAAACGGCATTATGATAACGAAAAGTTTCTTTCCAAAATAAGAAATAAGCTTGTCTATGAAATGTGGCTCTGCGGACATTTCCATTTAGATCGTACTGTGGGCAACGTGAGATTTCTCTATGACGATATCTATGAGATAAAATAAAGCGCAGGCACTATGGAGCATACGCTCTGTAGTGCCTGCTTCCGTCATTTTTGACCCTCACAAAATCAAGCTCATCAAGCCCGAACAGCCTTGTAAGCTCCGCCAACATCTCCTCACTGTTCAGCGCAGGATTAAGATATATCACAGCCTTGCCGCCCTTTATCTCCACTCTGCCCCGAGGATAATAATTGTACTCTTTCCCATGTGTTACGTTTTTCGGCAGTCCCTCCCAAGTCAGCCTGTGATTGAAATTATCCCCCGACTTTGAGTTAAGTCCACTGCCGTCACCAATAACATTTCCCGATTTGTCGCACTCTAACCTCTTTGTATATAATTCACCCTCGATAAGCCAGAATATTCCCTTGTATATCATATTATTCACCTCAATATGATAATATCGCTTCCTATGTCCAAAATTGCACACATAGGTTGTGATATTATAATATCAGTGAAAGGGGCGATACCATGGTAACATCAAAATCAGTTGAAAAGAACAACGAAGAATGGTACAACAAAACCGTGCAGATATTTGAACGCTCATACCGCACAGACGCAAGCTTTGTGATATCTCACATAAAGTCTGCTCAGAAAAAGTTCACCTGCCAAGGCTATCGTATCACAGCCGCAAAAGGGAAGCCCCTCAAAGTCTTTTCGGGCGAGAGTGAAGCCGTAGAAAAGCAGTTGCAAAACAGCAAGATACCATATTCACAGCTTATCACAGTGCAAAATAACAGGTCCTTGCAAACTGCCTATATCGCCTATACCAAGGATAAACAAAAGCTCACAGAAGCCCTGAACAACAGCGGCTTCACCGCCATAGAAGATGTGGACAGCTTTATGTCAGATTGTGACAAAGTAATGATAAGAGTTGCCGAAAACATCTCACAACGGCATTTGTTCGACAGCATAGGACTATGGTAGGGAGGTGACAGCATCGTGACGATCTCCTGCGAGCGAAGCCCACCAAATACGGTGTGCTTGATTAAAAAAATCCCCCGCCCTTGACTTTCAATTTATGAGTACGGCTATTTTGGATAACATTATTAAGTTTGAGATATTGTCATCAATTTGTGCGAGT
>NZ_QTVE01000012.1:79075-80066 GCF_003460465.1 Ruminococcus sp. AF37-20
TATTTTGGATAACATTATTAAGTTTGAGATATTGTCATCAATTTGTGCGAGTATAAAGATAATCTTCCATATTTGATATAAGTAACAAACTTCTATTAAATCTCTATCGTCACTTCTTCATATCTACTACTATCTTCGGAACATTTAACTCTAATAGTCAGCTCTTGTTCATCTTCTAGGACTTCATAATAGTGTTTTTCAATCGGATCATAGTCACTTTGCAAAGCCAATGGCTCATCAACTTTTTTCATTACTGCTCCGTCCCTGCAAATACATATATCACACCTGTTTCCGAACATTGTTCTGTTCACACGGGCAATTACTGATATATCATCAGATGAATATATGATATGATTTTTCCAGTCAGAAAACATATCTCTACCAACAAAATTGATTATTACCGCAATTATCAATAAGCCGAATATTTCGATCTTTGACAGGGCACCTTTTTTGTATTTTATTAGCTTTACGATCGTCAATGCTATCACAAGGTACGACAGATAAGTGCATAAAAGCAATATGCTGATATGGTCGCTGAATAGCTCGTAATACCTGTTTACAAATAGCAACAATAGAATGAAAATCAGTAAAAATGTATTTATCTTAGTGAGCACATTATATTTTTTCATAAGAACGACCTCTTAGTAACTTATTTTACATAATAGCGCTAATTTTGTTATAATAATTGTATCCTTCTATATATGCGTTTGCTAAATTAGAATCTACTATACCATTAAAGTATGTAGTCATTAATTCATTCTCGGTCAGTTTATTAGGATATCTCGATCCCTGTTTCCAGGTCACAGTTGTTTCATAACACCCGTAATCTTTAAAGGAATGTGCTAGAACATAGTAATGTAAATTATACAAATCACCTTCCGAAGAATCATTACTCCACTTATAGCAATCAAATAAATAGAATCTTATCTTTATTGTTTTTGAACAAATATACCCTGTCACATTTTTCACATCTCCACACATCATATTTCGG
>NZ_QTVE01000012.1:80076-81635 GCF_003460465.1 Ruminococcus sp. AF37-20
ACAAATATACCCTGTCACATTTTTCACATCTCCACACATCATATTTCAAATCATTTGGTTTTGGCTGATATACGCACATGCTTCTGTGTTTACAACATAATCTCAAGTTAAACCCCTACGGATAATAAATACTGATTGCATCTATAGGTACTTTATATTCATCAAAGTTATCTTCATCTTTTAATTCAAAGCATATACCCGATATATCTCGTAATTCATAAGTCGGCACAATATCATATTCACCGGTTTTGATGTCACCGATGTATTCTTTAACATCAGCCAAGGAAGAACCTATACCTATGGTATCATTAAATGTTCCTTTGAAATCCCCATATACTGTAATCTGCATAATAACATTATTAACCAGCAAGAACACCATATTCTTTGTTACAATTTTAATACAAGTTGGTAATACTATCTTCTTATATGCAATATTTTCTAATTGAATAGTTTTTATCAACTTATGATATGTCATTCCCAACTTATATTCGCCTACTCTATTACCTGGAATAATTTTAATATCCATATAAATTCCTCGTTTTACTGCTCGACCCTAAAATTCTTGATTGTTGCCGATAACTATGTGCAGATAATGACACAATCGTTATTTTTATTTATGTCAATAACTCTTAAAAGCTGCTCTGCGGTATCCGGAAGCTTATGTTTTAGTGCCGTGAAATTAAACAGGGCAATGATTTTGTAGTCACTTAAATCCAGAATATCAGCAAAAGCGTCCATATTTTCTCCATACCAATAAGGTAGATGAAAAGCGTATCTCAGGTACTTGTGAAGCTTTGAAGCAGAGTTGATGTCGTTAAAGTCAACGCAGAGTTTGTTTGTGGCACTACTGTAAATGAGCATAAGTTTTAGCGGCAAGTCGGTACATTCTGTCAGACAGTTCGGGGTGGCATTACGCAGTTTGCTTTCAAAACGCATTGCAAGCATCTTTTTTAGGTTGTCTATATCCCCTTTATTTTCACAATTGCAGTTTTGTATTTTAACTATCATATCGCTGTCAAATGCGTCTATCTGGCCTTCTTCAATTGCTTCAAACGTCCAATTTACAAAGTCATCACAAGAAATGTAGTCATTTAACACTGCATATATATAAGAAATCGCTTTCATAATTTGATATCTCCTCAATATGTACAAATATAGAAAAAAGTTTTATAATGATTAAACGTGCCATAAATCAAACCATCGTTAGAATATAGTATTCTATATCCTGGATTTTTAATATTGGATCTTTTCATGGTATAGTCTACTCCAACGTCAGCTTCATACCAAACTCGATTCGCTTTGGTTGGTAAAAGATTATTTCTGTTTTCAAATATATTGCCGCCTAACTTTTTGCCTGGTGCAAAATTGTTAAGAGATTTTCCCTCTTTCCAACCTAATTGTTTAGCTTGCTCTTTAGTAATATAATCCTTAGGCAGTTCTCCAGTGTTTCTCAACTGTCAGAATATACATAATATTCCGTATCCATTTGGGTCAAGCTGATTTGTGAGCATATTCCCACATCGACATACAAATCTCATATTATCTCTCCTATAAATTGT
>NZ_QTVE01000012.1:81645-82113 GCF_003460465.1 Ruminococcus sp. AF37-20
TGAGCATATTCCCACATCGACATACAAATCTCATATTATCTCTCCTATAAATTGTATATTTTTAGTAGCTGCATATTCCGCATACAACATTCAAAATTGCCGAAAACAGGGCGTTTGTGACCTCGGTGTATTGGTGCTGGGGGATATTTTTATCCTCGCATATCGCCGCAACTTCGTCGTTCCAGCTTCCCATTCCTGCGAAAACGCAGGCGGACAAAGCGCCGTTCAGCACGTTGTCAAGGCGGTCGGTATCATTCAAAAGACGGTGGGCTTCTTGAAAATCTTCTTCAAAGCCGTGATAGCCGATAGTATCGCAAAGCTTTTGTGCGCTTTGTATCGCATTTTTCAGATCGGATATACATTGTTTGATATCGGGACTGCTTGGGCAGACCTTGTAAAAAAGCGCTTTCTTCACTCCGCTTATCTCACGGTATGTTACATACCAATGGGTGTCTTGCCAAACTCTTT